>JACNFV010000110.1 GCA_014384445.1 Candidatus Nitrosopumilus sp.
AATTTAATCGTGAAATTTTAGATAATCCATTCTCTTTTGAAATCTGGAAAATATTATCCACATAAGTTTCAAGCTCTTTTTCATGAGACACAAGCACGATTTGCTCTGATTTTAACTCATCTAACAACTCTCGAATCTTTCCTAATTGATTTTTAGAAAATCCATCTGTTGGTTCATCTAAAATTAATAAATTAGATTTCATGGATTCTGTCTCTTTTCTCATCAGAGAATTCAAAGTCAATCTATATGCTAATGCAATACTTGTTTTCTCACCTCCTGACAAATATCCTACTTCTTGTTCATATCCATCCTGATTTACAATTGGCGTAAAGTTCTCATCAATTCTACTCTCTTTAGTAGGATCTTCTACCAAAATTGAATACCATCTTGTGTATGTTTCATTAAAATTCTGTAAAATTGATAACAGCACTTGCTTTTCAATCTGAGATATTGTTGGAATAAAAAATGATTCTAACCATTCCTGGAATTGAACAAATTTTCTATGTTTTTCTTCCCATTTCTTTGATTCCGATACTTTTTGCTCATTTTGTTTGATTTTATCTTCCTCATTACTCACTTTTTCTTCAGATGCTGCAACAATTGCAGATAATTTTGTAATTTTCTCTCTGACTTCACCAAGTTCTTTCTCTATTGATTCTGTTTTTTCATCTAGTACACCAGATTTTTCTAACTGAGTTTCAATTTCTCTTAATTCTGATTCTTTGTCTTTAATGTAAGATAACAAAATGTCTGTTCTTCCTTGTTCTGATTCCATTTTTTCTTGAACTTTGACTCTACTTTGAACAATCTGTTGCATCTGAGCTTGAGCATTATCATATAGAACAATGCGGTCTTTGAGTTCAGTTAGATAGTCAATTGGATTTCTACCATACTCTTTTGGGAATTGAGATGAAATCTCTTCAAATTCAGCCTCAATTTGGCTTAGTTTTGAGGATTTTTGAGTATACTCTGAAATTCCAGGAAGAATTTTCTCAATCTTTGAGATTTCCTCTTCATAGGAATCTAATTTTGTTTGAATCTCTTTTGATTTAGAATTTGATTCAAAAAATGAATCAGTTATTGATTTTATTTCCTTCTCTAAACTATCTGATATCTTTTGCTTTTCATCAACTAGTATGTGGTGATGATTTTCTGTAATTTCTTGTTTACAAGTGGGACATGCATTTCCTAAGGCTGAAAATTCTGCAATTTCCTGTTCTAGTGATTTTTTCTGTGTAGTTTTCTGAATTTGTTCTTCTTTAATTTCATCTTGTTTCTGTTTTATTTCATCCAAGAATTTCTCCAAATCTTTCTTTTCTTTTTGTAAATCTTGCAATGTTTTCTCCAAATTTGATTGCTCTGAATTTATCTTCTCACCTAATGTCTCCTTTAGATGAGCAATGTCTTCAGTAATTGATTTCTTTTCTGTATCGATTCGTATCTTCCCATTGCTAATTTCCTGGAGTTTTTTTATTTCAGAAGTAATATCTAAAATACTTTTAGTTGTTCCAGGGTGTTCAATCTCCATTAATTCTTCAAATTTTTCATTATTTTCTTTCAAATCTTTTTCCATTTGAATAAACTCTTGTTCTATTTTTTCAATATCTTGTTTAGATTCTTCAATTTTCTCTGAAATGTTCTCCTTGTTTGTTTCTAGTTTTACCTTCTCATTGATTTTTGTCTGCAAATCTTTTAGTTGTTTGTTTTTATCTTCTTCGTCTTTGTGTAGTGTAGTAACTTGAGCTTTACTTTGAGAAATTGTTTTCTCTGTCTCTGAGATTATTCTATTTGATTCTGTAATCTCACTTTTTAATTCTGAAATATTGCTAAATCGTTCTTGAAAGACGCCCACTTTACCTTTGATTTCTGATAGTACTTCACGAGCATTAGAATTTGCAATGCTGTAATCCTCAATTCCAAAGGCTTTACGGATGGTCTCAAGACGCTTTGCAGAGTCTGAAAGCACCTCTTTCATGGCTTCCTGAGGCGTAAATATGGCATATCTGAATATTTTACTCTCAGCTTTTGGGTCTGCAGGCTCGTTGAATTTTAAAATCTGCAAGACTCGCTGCTTTAATTCTGATGGTGATAGTGGCTCTTTTTGGTCATCAATCTTTATCCAGGAATTTTTGGGATCCTGATTTACCCCTGATTTCTTTCTTAACAGAGTTCGTTTGATTTCATACTTTTCACCATCTACTGAAAAATTTAAAATCACACTACCTGAATCTGATTTTTTTGCCAATAGTGATTCTGCTTTTTGAGAACCTAAACCAAACAGTGCAAATTCTATGCTCATGAGTATGGTTGATTTTCCTGAACCAATGTCTCCTTCAAACAAAGATATTCCGCGAGGAAACTCTACTTCCTCATGCTCATAGCTTCGAATGTTATCAATTATGATACTATTGAGAAGCATCGTCTAGTCCTAAAAGTGCCAAAGCGTTATCTCGAATTCTTGGAATGTATTCATTCTTTTTCTCATTGACTAGTACTGGCTGTCCCAATTCGTGCAGCAGTTTTTTTGCTAGTTTGATTCCTTCTTCATTTAGTAATTCTGGATATTCAAATCGTAACTGTCCAATGTTTTCAGAAAACACATTTGTTTCAATCTCTTCCTTGTTCGCACCCTTTGCTTCTGTAATTGAATATTCTTTTGATGTCAGTCCGTTCTTTGAGACATTGATCACCATTGCATTGCGTGAATTCAACTCGTCTCTGATTGCAGAAATATCTACATCTGCAGTCTTGCCTGATGTCAACTCTCCTTTGATTTTAATAATTACAACTTTTTCTGTAGGATCAATCTCTTTGGTTTTCTCTACCAACTCTTGATTGATTGATTCAGCTTTTCTATTATTTGCATCAACCTCAATTATTTCATATGATATGTTTTCAATCTCTACAAATTCAACTGACTTTACTGTATCCTCAAACTCTACAAGAACAAATCCACGCTTTTGCCCGTTTGCGTTATCCTCCAAATCTGCATGGTATCCTGCAAACGGAGTTCCAGGGTATACAACATTTGGATATCCGTCAAATGACTGATGGTTGAACTTGTGCATGTGACCTCCTGCATAGTATGAGAATCCTTTAGGCAGCAAAGATAGCGGCATTTGGTCCCCATCCATGCCTGAATCAGTCTTCATATCTGAGATTCCGCCATGAAACAAGAATATCTTAAAGCCTGATTCAGCCTCCAAACTGTCTCTGTCTAGTTTCTCATACCACTCTCTGTCCTTTCCAACTTTGAGTCCTGAAAGTCCTGCAATCTTGGCACCAGTTTTCCCATCCACTAGAAAATCCAAAGATATTGTGTTATTCTCATTACTTGTCGCTTTTGTAACCTTGGTGATGTATCCGACTTCTGCAAGCAAATCAATTACAGAGTTTGATACTGGAGAAAAATCATGACTTCCATATACGACATAGATTGGAATTCCTGCATCATGCACTTGACGAAACTTTGCAAATGCAAACTTTTGAACTCGCATCTCTGGAATGTTTACATGAAACAAATCCCCTGGAATTAAAATAAAATCCACCTTGCGAGCAATGCACTCGTCAAGACATTTCTCAAAGACTTGCTGCTCTACTTTCTGCAATGACTCGTGTTTTTGAAAACCCAGATGAATATCCGACAGATGAGCAAATAACAATTATCTAAAACACCTTTGTCTTGCCAGTTTCAGGTGCTACCCCTTTCTCCTTTACAATGTCCTCAAACAATGGAATCTTTATCGGCATTGCAAACGGAACAAAGATGCTGGTAATGATTGCCTCACCTTTATCCAAGCTTGCAATGTTTTTGTCATCCTCAGACAAATCCTGAGAAGCTGATGCAATGATTGCCTCTCTTTCCTGCTTCATCTCGTTTCCTAGAATTATCTTTGTATTCATATTTGCAAGGATGGTTTTTGGAATGACACTAGATAATTGTGTGATTGCAGTCAAACCAACTTTGAACTTTCGTCCCTCTTTAGCTATTGTGGAGTAGATGTTATCGTTTCTTGATGTCAACACATCGACTCCAATGACACGTGGCGCTTCCTCAATCACTATGGTGGCTACTGGCTTGCGTTCCAGCTCGCCACTGGCTTTTGCATCCTTGTACTTTTGTAATAATTTTGATGCGATAATATTTCCAACCAACAATTCTGCCTCATCACCCAATCGAGATGTATCTAAAACCACAACTTTGCCTGCCTCGATATCTTTTACAATATCATCTACTGTGGTCAATCCCTTTGTGGTGCTATCAAAGACCTCATGTCGAGAAAACACAACTCCTTCCTCATCCTTTTCCAGGCTCAATAATAGGCGTAATTTCCTCTGAACTACCATCATTGTGGCTGCAGCAAAATCGCCTCTACTTGGTGTAGTGCTCTCCATTCCTGCAGCAACTGCATCAGTAACCATCAACTCTCGAACCCAGTTTGACCTGTGCTGTCTGTGTGCCATTCTGATTGCCTGGAATTGCGGATCAGAAAAGTCAACAATCCCTTCAAAGTGTTCTGGTCTGATTGATTGCAAATTAATTGTTAATCTGTTTGCGCCAACAGGGGGATTTGATGGAGTATAGTACATCAAATTGTCTTTTGCACGTGGATGTAATTTTAATCCAATTCCGCTTCGTCCAAAGTATTCATCGTGTGCATCCAACACCAGTGCGCCAACTTTGTTTGTATCAAGTACAGACCAAAGAATTGTCTTCACCAAATTTGATTTTCCACGACCTGTAGTGGCTGGTATCAGCATGTGATGTGAGAATACATCTTCTGCCGGCAACCAAACTTCAGCTTCCTTGATTATCTTACTTCCACTTCGGATGTACCCTACAAAGACTGAATCTTTTTCCTTTTGCAAGAATTTCAAATCATCTTTTGTTATCAATCGTACTTTGTTGAAAAATGATGGCAGTGATTTTGGAATTTTAACATCACAATTTTCTTTAAACACGCGAGCCAGTGGCTTTATTCTAGCCAAAACATAATTTACAAAATCAGGTTCATAAAATTGAGCATCGACTACTCCCTGCTCTAAATTAACGCCGGACATCATCTGCTGCATCTTGTCTTGAATCTGACTGCCAAACTCTAGTGAAAATACTTGCAGAATCAAAAATGAACCGTTCTCTTCTGAAACCATCAAATCTCCAATCTCCAAATTGGTTCCAGCCTTTTGGCGAATTACAATATCTCCGAAACTTCCGCCTACTACTTGTCCTACAATGGAAATCTCATCCATTAGCTGGTCACTCCGTTTAGAACATCATGTGCTGCTAAGCTGGCACTGTACTTTTGCAATTTCTTCCATTCAGGATGGCGCATCTTTTCTGCCATCATGAATCCCTGGTACATGTTGAGTTCATCACGCCTGACTTGGGCAAATCTGTCTGCGTCAATGGCGCCATATGGATATCCAAGCATGGCTACATCCTGGCAATTCTCAACCAGACTATCAAGAACCGAATTCAACTCATCATCACTCATGCTCTCAAACTGCTCTCGCAATATCTCAAATCTAAATACGAATTGAGATTTGGCATGAAACTTTACTGCCATCATGAATCCTCTGTCATCCGCTGATATCTCTTCTGCCACTTTGACATACCATTTCTCATGTGGAACATCCTCTGCAATCTCTGCAATTCGTGCCAATAAGGGATCTCCTGATTCTGTAATTAGTCTGCTAGTCTTTGCCAAACCACAAACAATCACACCTTTGCTCATTGCCAAAGTGTATAGCTTGTTTGCATATTTTATTTCATTTTTAAAATTAGTTTGCAATGAGCCATCCATTACAATCATATCGCCTTTTTCTAACTCTGATTCTACAGCATGTATTGCCAATTGCCATTCTGCAAATCGTCTGCCTAAAGAATTCAACCTTGCACCTTGCAGCACTGTGGTGCTCTCAGTACTTGATGTCAAATCAGATGCTTCTGGAAGGTATTTTCTATCCTCATCACTGTGTGGAAATAATTTTGTATCGTAACTGACAGTTTTCTTTCCATTGACTGTCTCAATGTTTGATGTGACACTGGAGAAAAACTGGACACGGGGATTGGCTTTGGGTTTGATTCTCTTTTTTCCCTGGAATAGTGAAAAGTACACTCGATTAATTGTAATTAGAAAATTCGGTGACTCTTCTAGCGGTCCGTCTCCACCATCAACAAAAGCGATCTTGCGAGGATTGCCCACTGTTTTAATCTCTACAAACTCAGAGGGTGCAATGAGAAACTGCTTTCCTTTCCCATTGTTCATTACTATATCAGAGTGCTCTTTCTGTGAAAGATGAGCCCCCAACTCTTCAATCAAACTTTTTACTGGATCATTCATGTGTAATTTTTCCCCTCTGGCATGTTTGATATTTTCCTAGAGTAATAATCTGACTGTTAGTTATCATAGTTTCAATTTGTCTCATAGATCAATCTTGATTAGATTTGGTATTAAGAAACATGAGTATAGTATGCATACTGAACATACTATCTAGCCTCAAACATCTTCTATCTATATGATATTTTTAGGTCTAATCCTGTTTTATTCGGATCATTGATGATTGTCTTCTTAGCTTTTACTTCATAAATCCATGAATCGTCTGTAATAAACCCCAAACCTTTCTCATTTCCCATGTCTTTTTTCAAAACGTCAAACAAAATTTTCAATAAATTATCCAGATCTTTTTTAGAATCTCCTGTTGCGTCTGAATGATATAAGAGATAATGTACATCTACTAAAATTTCATTCCCTAATGTTCTTTTTTTATAACTTGAATATTTTTTCCTGATTTCATCAATCACAGCATTTTTCAATTCTCTTTTTCGTTTTGTACTGTTTCTTGAAGCCGTTTCAGGATTGATTCCTCGTATTTGAATTTGAAAAACATTTTTCCACTTTTTCATAATTTAATATCTTCTTAGTATTAGTTATGTCTTTTGTACAACTCCGCAATCCTTGCACTTGTAACACCGCCATTTCATGGAATTGGGGTGTGCCTTGTAGTCTTTGTATAAATTACTCAGTTTGATCTTTTTTTCATTGATCAACTTCATTGTCTCAAGCCATTCTTTGAATTTCTCATCGTAGATGAATCCTATTTTATTTGAATTGCATTGAGGACAAAAATACTCTATTCCTGGAGAATAGTACGTCATTGACATACTCCAGAACTTGTCTCAAACTCTATGATCTTCTTTGATGAATTGTACCATTCGGCAATCACTGGTTGTAAATTTACCAAATCCTCTAAAACAATTCTTTTCTTTTCAAGATTTGATTCTGCATTGTACAGCTCCCAAAATTTATCTTGACACAATAACAGATTCTTTATTCTGTTTGTGTATGGTTTCCAAATTCCTTCTTTGAGAATTTTATTTTTTATCTCATCTGCACATGTATTGTATGTGTCAAATGATTCTGTATTTTGTTTTGACATGTAACTTGTATTGTTTTTAGCTGATTTGAAGTAGATTGAAAGAAGTTTAATTATACTAAACATAACTTGGTAAAATTAAACTATAAATACTATGGATGCGCATAGTAAGCATGGGTTTTCCTAGATTAGAAGAAATTAGAACTAGACGAGAGGCATTAGGAATATCCTTGAAAAAATTTGGAGATATGGTGGGTGTAAAACCTAGTTTTCTAAGTCAGATTGAAACTAGAAAAGCTAATCCTAACTTCAATTTACTTGAAAACATCTTTTTTACACTTGATCAGGAAGAGAAACATGCACTCAAAGCAGTAAAGACTATTGGAGAGTTCTCAAAAAAACTTGATACTATTTCTAAAAATGACTCTCTTGAAGATGCTGTAACTAAAATGCACAAAAAAGATTTCAGTCAACTACCTGTATTTTCAAATTCCAAATGTGTTGGATTAATTACTGAGCATTCTATTACAAAATATCTTTTAGAACATCAGGGAGGATTGGATGCATATACCACACACGTAGGTGACATCATGGATTTTCCTCCACCGATAGTTGATTCTAACTACAAAATGACTCCTATGTTGCTAGAGTTTCTTTCAGAACACGATTGTTTGTTAATTTCAGAAGATGGAAAAATTACGAAGTTAATTACAAAAATTGATGCAATTAGGAGTTTGATCAAAAAATGACAATTAAAAATAAAGAACAAGTCAAAGAGTTAATCAAACAATGCAATATTTACCGATTTACAACTATTGAGACTCTGAATTTCCTTGAAGAGAAAGGACATAAAATCAGTGATAGAACATTACGTAGAATCAAAAATGAAATGCATTCTAATTATGATTCAAGATTAATGGAAATTACAAAATATGAATGGATAGATGAGATTCTTCGCTCAATTGATAATTTAAAAGAGTTAGAAAGACAGGCATGGTCATTATATTCAAAAAATCCTTCAGTTAGTGAGAAATTAAGAATTTTGAATACTATTCGGGACCTTCAAGCAGATCTTTTAGAAATTATGAATAGCTCTGATGTAGTTGAAAAAACATACAGTAACTTACGTCTGTATTCTCAACACCTTGAAGAACTTCAGAAGAAAGCTGCAATTGCGTGATGGATTATGTGATTAATTTTTAATTCACTCACAACAACCAAACTTCAATCGGTCAAAATTTCGTGAGTGAATTGACCACGATGCGGCCAATAACTTCTCTATCCAATTCTGCCTTTGAGGATTATTTTTTCACTAGTTCCAGATGGTGTACT
>JACNFV010000176.1 GCA_014384445.1 Candidatus Nitrosopumilus sp.
GAAGTACTATTGATAATTTAGTTGTAGTAGGAGATAATGAATTTCTATTAGATACTAGTATTATGGATGATTCTGTTTTAATTCAAACTTTTGGTTCATCAGTTATTACTATCGATTATGATATTCATGATTTAGTATCTAAACAAGGTAGACTTTGGACTTTTTCTTTAGATTCCCCTTCTAATTTTACACTACTTTTACCAAAAAATTCTGCGATTGTTGGAATGATCAATCTTCCAATTAATATGGAAATAATTAATGATCAAAACAAATTAACTTTATCTCCAGGTAAAACTGAAATTGATTATTTGTTTAGTAATTCTATTTCTAATTCATTACCTGATACAAAACTTGAAACAAATTATTTTCCATATGCAATAATTGTTGGAGTGTTACTAATTATTTTAATTGGTTCTGTGATAATTATTCGTAATAAACGAAAAAATCATAAATCAATAGAGTATAATGAAGCAACTAAAAAAAATACTATAGATCTTGAAACAATTTTTAAATTAAAACCCGATCTTCGTGAAGATGATAAAGAATTAGTAAAATTTATTTTTAATAATGAAGGAGAGGCGTTAGAAAGTGAATTACGCAAAAAATTCTTGCAACCAAGAACTACTATGTGGCGTGCAGTAAAAAGATTGGAACGCGAGGGAGTTATCGAAATTGAAAAGAAAGATTTACAAAATTTGGTAAAATTACGCAAGAGTATGGGGGAGGAAGAATGAAAAAATTAGCAGTATTTGCAATAATTGTTTTAATTTTTGGTACAATCTCTCCATCGTTAGTTAATGGTGCATATGCACAAAATGATCCAAGTATTTTGTTACGTATTGCTGTACAAGCAGATAAACAAATTTTAAATCAATTAGATGGAGTATATGGGGATCAAATTCCAAATAATCTACAAATTTTATATGATAAAGGTCATGGGGCTGTAAATTCATTAGATGAATCTTTACCTAATGATATTGAAAAAGCAAAGCAAGATTTTCTTTTAGCAATGAATTCATTTATGCAAATTTCCAGAATAATTTCTCAATCTTCAGAAAAAGCTGTAGTAGTAACTGCACCTAGTAATTCAAGTAGTGAAATTGACAGATTAGAAAAATATCTTAAAACTTTAGAAATTATTTCTAAAAAATATAATGCTGATACAGAATCTGATTTTATTAAAATTCATGATTTAATTCAGGAATTACGTATTCAAATTAACAATGGATATGGAGAATATGATGATGTTATTAATGAAATAAAGATCATTCTTGATTCTATTAAAAATGATATACGTGAATCTGCTTTAGAACAAAGATCTGATTTCATTAAGCAATTTTTTGATAAATTACTTAATCAAGTTGATAAACAACTAACAAAAGCCCAAAATAATGGTGTAGATCAAACTCAAATTGATAAAGGTCATGAATTAATTCTTGAAATTAGGGAGTTACTTTCAAAAAATCAAATCAATGATGCTAAAGTGATATTTACTGAACTAAAAGGATTAATGGAAAATATTGGTTATTCGATACAAATAACATAAGCTTCATATACATTTTCTAAAGAATTTCTAACATGGTTTCCAAATCAATTACACTAGGCGTAGGAATTCCAATGATTATAGTTGGTGTCTTAATGGCTTGGTTATGGTCTCCACTTGCAGGAGAATTACAAAATCAAGTAGAATTGATTGGAAGTACTATTGGAATTTTAGGTGTAGTTTTCTTTATTTCTGGATTATTTTATACAAAAGAACCTGTAATGCACTAGTAGTACAAACTGATTAAATAAATAATGAAAAAAATTAGAATTATTAATTGAAAGTAAGATTATTTGAGATATTTACATCTGTAGAAGGGGAAGGAATTCTTTATGGTACAAAGACTCTTTTTGTTAGACTCGCAGGGTGCCCTTTCACATGTTTTTATTGTGACACTAAGGAATCACTGCCACTTGATTCTGGTACAGAATATACAATTGAAGCAGCTAATCAACTAATTGACTCCAATTTACAAAATCAAACTTACAAAGTAAATTTTACTGGCGGTGATCCATTAATTCAACATCAGGCAGTTGCAGAACTTGCCAAACATATTCAAAATAAAAAAATTCCTACATATCTTGAATCATCATGTTTTGATATCGATCGATTTAATCATGTTTTACCTTTTATTGATATTGTTAAAATTGAATTTAAAACCAAAGATTCTGATTTTGCCGATCCTAAAAATTATGACAAATTAATTGGCCATACTATGAAATGTCTTGAATCGTCTGTAAAATCAAAAAAAATAACTTATATCAAAATTGTAGTCAGTTCTAAAACGAAATTAGATGATTTTCAAGAATTAGTGAATCAAATTTTTAATATAATTTCAAAAGAGAGTATTGATGGATTTGTAATTCAACCTACATATGGTATTTCTGAACCATCATTAGATCTTTTATTAAATTTGTATGATATAGTATTCCCTCATTATATTGATGTTAAAGTAGTTCCACAATTACACAAATTTATTGGAGCCCCATAAACTTGGCACGCGCGTTAAAATCAGATTAGGTTCAAATACTAGAAAAAAATGATAAATACAAAATGGATGACGAACGTGTACAAAAACTTGTCAGAGAATTAATTATTGAGCTTGGCGAAGATCCAACTCGTGAAGGCCTAAAAGAGACTCCTAAAAGAATTGCAAGTATGTATAAAGAAATTTTTGCTGGATATGACTCAGATTCACAACTATCTGTACAATTTTCTGAAGACTCTGATGTAGTAATTGCACGAGATATTCAATTTTATTCTATGTGTGAACATCATATGTTGCCATTTTATGGAAAAATCCACATTGCATATTCGCCAAATGGCAGAGTTTTTGGAATATCTAAACTAGTAAGATTAGTTGAAAAATATTCAAAAAGATTACAGATTCAGGAGCGCTTAACAAAAAATATTGCTGATGAGTTATACTCTCAAGGAGTAAAAGGCGTAGTAGTCTTTGCTGATGCTGAACATCTTTGTATGAAAATGCGTGGAGTTAGAAATGATGCAACTCTTTCCTCATCTGCATTTAGAGGAATTTATGAAAATAAGGAAGAAAAAGAGAGTATTATGACACTAATCAGAAAACGTGCTTCAAATTCTTTCCCATAATACTCAAAAATTAAATAATCAATATTTTTCATTATTAATATGGGAAAAGCAAATCCGTATATTCACATTCCAAAAGAATCTTGGCCTAATTGGACCTGGTATGCAATAGAATGTGTTGCTCTTATTGTAATTGCTTTTCTGGCATCCGTTAAAATTACTAATTCTATTGAAGGCCTAACTCCAGAAATACATAATTACCTTATTACAGGAATTTTTGGATCATTCTTTTTAGTTTGGTATGTTGTAATTAGAGGATTAATTCTAAAAAAGAAAATTTTAAAATAAATATTTTACATCTATTTCAAATATTTTGTTTTATCTTTAATTTGAGCTTCTTTAAATGCAATTTTTCTATTATTACAAGATTCACAAACTCCACAGTGATATTTTTTATTTGAGTAACAACTCCAAGTTTTAAAAATTGAATCCCCTAAATTTTTTATTCCTGTTTTCAATAAATCACTTTTTGATAATCCCTTACGATACGGTGACCAAATTTCAATACTTTTTCGTAATTTTGAATTAATTCCATCACTTTCTCCTTCATTAAACGCATTTTCTAATTTTTTTGCAAATTTTGGTCGACAATCAGGATAATTTGTATCTCCTGTATGTGCACCATATGCAACGAGAGATGCATTAAGTGTAAAAGCCCATGCAGATGCTATTGAAAGAAATACTGCATTTCTAATTGGAACTACAATTGAATATTCAAATTTAGTTGGAATTTTTCTTTTTGAACTTGTTAACACATTCGAATTTCCATAAAGATTTTTCATAAAACCAATATCAATTATTTTATGCTCTTTTAATCCCAGTTTTTTTGCAAAAGATTTTGCAGCAGCAATTTCCATACTTGCTTTTTGTCCATATGAAAACGTAATTCCATATAATTCATATTTTGATTTTAAATATGAAACTGCACATACAGAATCTATCCCCCCACTAAATACAATAACAGCTTTTTTCATAATTCATCATCTAATTATTTTTTATATCTATTGCACCTTTACTTGGTTTACATATTATTGTCTCACATTCAATATTTGCAGCTGCAAATCCTTTTGACATTGCATTACTAATTTTTTTTAAATCAAATGAATTTTTTGAAAATGCAATTACTGATGGTCCTGCACCGCTAATTGTAACGCCATATGCTCCGGCTTTTAGTGCATTTTGTTTAACTTTCTGATATCCTGGGATCATATGTTGTCTTGCAGGCTCTACAATTACATCTTTAATTGAATTCCCAATTAATTCAGGATCTTTTTTCATAAATCCTGCAACAATTGATGATGCATTTGATATATTTAAAACAGCATCAGTTAATTTTACTTTTTTAGGAATTACTCCTCTTGAAACTTTTGTTTTCTTTTTTGGAACGTCTATTTTTGGAACTGCAATACACATTCTTAGATTCGTAGGCGGATCTATTGTAATTACATCTAACGGATCTGTTTTAACAATAACAAATCCTCCCAAAACTGATGCTGCAACATTATCATAATGAATTGAACCAGCACTTGCTTTTTCACCAAATCCTGCAAATTTTACTAAAGAATTTAGATTTAATTTTAATTTAAATAATTTATTAAATGCAACTGCACTTGCAGCAGCAGATCCAGCACTACTACCCATTCCAAATCCAGCCGGTATTCCTTTCTTTATTTTAATTTCAATACCATCTTTAATTTTTAATTCCTTTTTCATATTTTTTATTACTAATCCAGCAGTGTTGTTCTCTGGATTTGTAGGAATATCATCATCTGTAATTATTGTAATTCCGCTTTTTATTTTTGTTAATGTAATTTCATCATAAAATGCATCTATTGCCAGTCCAAATGTATCAAATCCTGGTCCTAAATTAGCTGTAGATGAAGGTGCTCTAACTGTAATTTTTGTTGCCAACTACCCTTCTGCCTCTTCACCCAAATTGAGAATTCTACTAAGTGCACTCTCAAGATTAACAATACCTTCACCAGTTGAATTTGAAATTGGAATTAATCCTTGTGCAAAACCATTAAGATTCAATCCACGTAAAATACTTGTAGTCAATGCATATGTTTCACCATCTGTATCTTTAGAAACTGCATTTTCTAATGTATTCAAGCTTGTTGACCATTGTAGTATCTCTGCTAGCTTAGTATCTATTACATCTGTTTTTGTTATTACATTTATTGTTGGTAAATTAAGTCGTAATCTAATTGATGTTGCAAGTAATGCAATTGAAACAAAATTTGTAGGTGTAGTAACTATTGCTCCATCAAAAAGAAAAATACTTGTTTTTTCATCAGATCTAATATTATCTACAATAAAACGACCACTGGAACGATATGCAAATAATTCAATTTGACCTGGTGTATCTACAATTAGATAATCTGGATTTATTTGATCTACTTCATTTTGTATTTCATCAATTTTTGATGCAATCAAATCATTTGCCATTACTAGTGCTCCATTTGGTCCCAAACTGTACTGTTGCATTATTGAAACATAATCCACATAATCTCTAACATCTACATCACAATTGTATGGCATACTCTCAACACCTGGATCTAAATTTAACACAGCAGCATTTGCTCCATTTCTTGTATAGTATTCAAGTAATTTTGATGTAAGTGATGATTTTCCTGAACCAGCTGTTCCAGTAACAAATATTGTTTTCAATCTTTTCTTGATTTCTTCTCTTTGCTTATATTTCAAACTAGGTGATTTTCAAAGAAATTTTTAGTCAAAAATTTATTTTATAATTATTTTAAATTTGAAATTAGTCAAAAATTGATAAAATATCAATTTAATCATGTTTTTTATGCCTATTTTTAGGCACGATAATTTGATGACTAATATTTCATCAACTTTCATATTTGATTATTTGAAAAAAATATCAAATGAACTGGAGACTAGTTGCCATACCTGTTACTTTAATCCCTATTTTCATTATTGCCATTCAATTTGATATCCAAATTGATGATATTCTAGCAATTGGTCTTTTTCCATTTATTGGAGCTATAGCTGCAATGATGATTAAACTAGTTTTACAAGGAATAAAATTTGCATATATTACAAAAAAATATCTTGGTAATACTGATTCATTTTTAAAATTAATTGGTGTTAGAGTTGGTAGTGAATTTATTAAATTTACAACTCCAATGTTCATTGGAGCAGAATTTATTGTAATTTATTATTTGAAGAAAAAAGGAGTAGAACTTTCAAAGGCAACATGGATTGCACTTGTTGATATTGTAACTGAAGTACTTGCAGCAGGTTTGTTATCTATGTTAGCAGGAATAATTGCATTATTGAATGGAGCATATATTGTTGGAATTGTTATTTTAGCTACTAGTATTTCTATTACATCTTTATGGATGGTGATGTTCTTTTTATCTTCTAAACATACATTCCAAGTTCCAAATATTTTAGAAACACTTGCTAAAAAATTAGGAAAAGAAAAAGGAACTAAAATTATTAATCAAACAAATGATTGGATGGAAGAAACATGTACTATGATTAGAGAGAATATACAAACTCCCGAATCTAAAAAAATATTTACAGTTTCATTCTTTTTTTCACTTGCATCCTGGTCATTCTATGGAATATCTTTCATGATTATAGCAATGGGAACAGGATATCTAATTAATGCATTTGATTCAATAATGGCCGTTATGGGTGCAAATGCAATTGGAAATCTACCAATTACTATTGGTGGTTCAGGTTTAGCTGAATTTGGTATCATATCTTATCTAAATAATTTAAATCCATTTGATTTTACTATAAGTGAAGGAATTGTAGGCTGGGATGCTGTAATTGGTTGGAGAATTGCAACATATTATGTTCCAATAGCAATTACTTGGATATTATTAGTAAAATTAGCCTTGAGTAAAATTCCAAAAACACCGAATGAATAGAAACCACTTTATCATTAAATGATTTTTTTTATTTGTGGATTTTAAAAATAAAGTAGTTTTAATCACAGGAGCATCATCTGGAATTGGTAAACAAACTGCAATAGAATTTGCAAAGTTAGGTTCTAGTATTATTTTAGTTGCAAGAAGAAAAAATAAGCTTGAGCAGGTAGAAAATGAGTTAAAAAAATTTAATGTAAACACGTTAGTTTGTGTCTGTGATGTTTCAAAAAAAGATCAAGTAGTAGAAATGTCTAAAATTGTCATTGCAAAATTTACTTCTGTTGATATTTTAGTAAATAATGCTGGTTTTGCAATTTATGGTTCTATATTTGATCTTTCAATAGATGAGATTGAATCTCAAATGGAGACTAATTATTTTGGTATGGTTTATTGCACAAAAAATTTCCTTCCGTTAATGCTAGAGAAAAAATCTGGACATATAGTGAATGTTGCATCTGTTGCTGCAAGCTTTGGATTACCTGGAATTGCTTCATACTGTGCATCAAAATTTGCAATGTTAGGATTTTCTGAGGGTCTTAAGCATGAACTTGCTGGAACTGGGGTTGGAGTTACAGTTGTTAGTCCAATAATGGTAAAAACTGATTTTTTTAACCATCCATCTTTTGAAAAAATGCCGAAATACTCGCCAACATCACTTAATTCTAAAACAGTTGCTAAAGCAATTCTAAAAGCTGCAAATTCATCTAGACTTGAAATCATTACTCCCTCAATAGTCCGTGTTGCAGTGTGGCTAAAACATACATTTCCTTATTTTATTAATCCTGTTTTAGGAAAGTCTTTCAAAAAACAATTAGATTCTACAAAAACTGATTAGTTTTATTCTTCAATATTATCTTCTGAGGATTGACTAGAATCACTTTCATCTATTAATTTAATCGATTTTAATTTAAAATCATAAATTGCACTCATTTCAATTTCTTTTTCTTTTTCCAAAAACTCTGAAACTTTTTTACTTAATGGTGCTTTATGTTGCTCAAAAGTAAATTCATAAACAATTCCTTTTTCTAATTCTGAAATTTTAATTTTTTCCGGCACATCCATTGTAACGATTTGTCTTCCATCTTCTACGGGGTCATACAATTGAGTATCTATTTTATTATCTTCTTGATACATTTCTAGAACATATCCAGATATCTTCATTTTTTTTGGTTTTTCAAATTTAGCATTCTGAATTTCATCAGTAACCCACTCTGGAATATCGTCTTTCTTTTTTACCATTGTTAAATCAACACTAATTATCTAAATTTTTATCTTTTTTACTTTTTGACCACCATTCAAGGTAATCATCATGCTTATCGTCACGTGTTTTTTCTTTTTGATTTAATTTGAATCTAATATCTGATATTTGCTCTCTTGAGGCATATAATCCACATTTTTTACAAATGAAATTTTTTGTATTTTTATCCATTTCCATTGGAATTTCAACTTCGTCAAATAATTTGTAAAGATCTTGTTTATCTCTATTTTCCTCTTCTACCTCTTCTTCATATTTAGCTAGAATTTTTTTCTTTGCTCTTGCTGTACATTCAGGACAAACAACCAATGAAATTTAAATTAATTTTT
>JACNFV010000089.1 GCA_014384445.1 Candidatus Nitrosopumilus sp.
TCCATCATTGTTTTATTCATTTTAAATCCAGATAAATTGGGGTTCCTTTTTGACTAGATAAAAGTGCCGCTTCGGCAATTTTTGTAACATTTACTGCTTCTTGTGATTTAACAATTTGTTTACTTTTATCCGTAATGGCCTCTAAGAAATTTTGAATTTCTAACATTAATGGTTCTTGTTTTTCATTTTTGATAGTTTGGGATTCGTCTTCCTTTTCAATTATAATTTCTTGAGTGAGAAAATCTGATGAAATAATTGCTTCTGTACATACTGCACTAAATTTTCTCACTTTTTTTGGTGTAATCCAATTTGATGAAATAATTGCAACTTTATTATTTTTATATCCTAACATAATACTTGCAAAATCTTCATGTTCATGTTTAATTTTTCCTGCACGTGCAAAAACCACTTGAGGCATATCACTAAACAACCAATTTGCAGTATCTATGTCATGAACTGAAGTATCATAGATAATTCCGACATCTTTGATATGTAATGGCATTCTATTCTCTCTATGAAATTCAAGCATAACTAGATCCCCGTATTTTTTTTCATCAACTATTTTTTTTACAACATCTACTGCAGGATTGAATCTTTCAATATACCCGCATGTGAGAATAACCTTATTTTTTTCTGCAAGTTTAGCAAGTTTTTCACCGTCCTCAGATTTGTATGTCATTGGTTTTTCTACAAAAACATGTTTTTTAGCTTCCAATAACTTCATTGCAATTTCTGTATGTGTTGATGTAGGTGTCACTACAAATGCGCCATCAAATTCTTCAGAATTTAATAATTCATCTAATGATTGATAATAATTTACAGCATATTTTTCTCCATATTCCTTACTTTTTTCATGATTAGCATCACATATGGCTACAAGTACACCTAATTCTGATAAAATTCTGGTATGATTCTTACCCCAGCCTCCTGTCCCAATTTGTACAATTTTCATTTAATATACCTCAGTTAACCAATGAGCGTAATCAATATTTTTATTCATTACGATGTCTGAATATTCTTGCATCATTTTTTTTGTAATATCTCCTGGTTTTCCATTACCTATTTTTTTGGAATCCATAGAAATTACTGGTGTAATTTCTGCAGCTGTACCTGTTAGAAAAATCTCATCTGACATTATTAGTTCACTTCTCTTGAAATTTCGTTCAATTACGTCCATGTCTAAATCTTTTCCAATTTTGAGTACTGCATCTCTAGTTATTCCTTCTAATGCTGAAGATGACAATGACGGTGTAATTAATTGTCCATCTTTTACGATGAATATGTTTTCTCCTGGAGCTTCACTTACATTTCCATTTTGATCAAGTAGAATTGCCTCATCTACACCGTTTCTTTTTGCTTCTTGTGTTGCAATAATTGAATTTAGATAATTTCCACCCATTTTTGCTTGTGTGGGTGTAGAATTATCTGAGAATTTTCTCCACGATACTATTGCTGCAGTAATTCCATTTTTATCAAATAAATCTCCAAACGGAAATGTAAAAATTGCAACATTTGTTGGAGCTTTTTCTGTTACATGGAGACTAATTCCATAATCTCCTACAAAATAAAATGGTCTAATGTAACATGATTTTTTAATATTATTTTTTTTACAAATACCAATTACGGCATTGGCAATTTCACTATCTGTAAAATTTAATGAAATATTGTAAAATTGACCTGATTTTCTAAATCGTTTTACATGTTCTTCTAATCTAAACACGTGTAAATTTTTTCCATTCCAATATGCCCTAATTCCTTCAAAAACTGATGTTCCATAATGAATAGCGTGAGTGGTTATTGGAACTTGGGCTTTTTCTGCAGGCATATATTTTCCATCAAACCATACATATTTTGAAAGAGGCAGTTTCATATCCCATTTTTAGATGATCACTATTAATTTATTTTCAATTAATTTTTGAATTTTATGCTGTTTGATTAAATAATTATTTTTTTGACCAACCTTCTTTAGGAAATTTCATTCCTACAACCCTTGTAGTCATATCCTCCATAGATGCATATTTTTCTACCGTTTTCCATTCCTCTTCAATTATTTTAGATATGCCTTCTGGAACATCTTCTTTCCATGATGATTTTTTACCTTGTGCTGCATCATACAATTTTTCTTTTACTGATGCTGCAGAAAGAGATTTTCTTTCACCAATTTTTGGTTTCAGTCTATAAAATTTTAACATGTATCCTTCAGCTTTATCTCCCGTATATGAAAAATATTTTCCTTCAACACCGTTGAGAATCTGTTTTCTTAATTTCCATGATTTTGGTGTCAATAGTGGCGGTAGGTATTTTTTAAATGGTGCAAAAAATGAATAATCCTCTGTAATTTCTATTGAATCACCAAAAACTGACATTAGCATTTTTTTTCTAGATTCAAAATTAAATGGAAAACTTTTACTATTAACTTCCTTGTCATCATATTTGAAAATAACTGGCATGACTTTTACAATGTCCGCCTCTTTTTTCAATTCTTTAATAATCTCTACATGAGCATTTGTTACTGGATTTAGATGTGCGAGGTATAGTGCTGTTGTCAATTATGATTCCTAAATAATTCTTATATTTCAATGATTAATTTTTAGAATAATTGGCTATCCGTATGACTCATACTTTACTTCAAAGCTACCATCTTCACGTTTATCGTGCTCCGTGATGAATCCTTTTGGCTTTAAAAAGTCCATTACCCCATCAATAGTTCCTTGCCATCCACAAACATAGAATATTGTATTATCTTTAGTAATTTTCTCACCAATTAATTCCTCTAATGGTGATGCGCCTTCAGTTCTAGGTCTTAGAAATGTTTCAACTCTACCTGTTTGACCTGCCCAACTTCTGTTAAACCATTCTTGTGGCCTGCTGATTGCTGCACGATATTTGAAATTCCATTTATCAGCACCTTTGTCGATACTCTCATTTTCAAGACCTGTTAGCAAATCTTTGTAACTTAATTCATCGACATAACTGGCACCGTGTAAAACAACAATCTCTCGCTTGTCATTGGTGTCATGAAGATGCTGTGCAAAACTGACAAATGGTGCCAACCCTGTTCCGCCGCCAATGCATACGATTCTTCTTGTATCTTTTTCGCCGTTTGGCAATTCTTCACTAATTCCTAATGCTCTACCTGCAGGTTTCAACCAAAGAATTTCATCTCCTTCTTTTACATTAAATAATTGTGTAGTCAATCGACCTGGAAGTGGTTTTCTAACCCATCTAATTACAAATTCAATATACTCTTTATTTTCTGGATGAGATGCAATTGAATATGCACGTCTAACAATTTTACCAGCATTTTCTGGATTTGGTAAACCTAATGTGAGAAATTGACCTGCTTCAAAATCTGGAACTGAACCTTCATTTGGAACAATTCTGATAATAAGAAGATCTTCTTTTATTAATTGAACATATGTGACAGTTGCTTTGTTATCTACTACCATAACAATTGAATCAGAATATTGAAGCTTAAATATATTGTGATGATTTCCTTTCTTAGCATTTAATAAAATCGCTAAACGTTAATAACCAATTTGAGAAATGTTATTCAATCAGTATTCTGATTATTGGGCCGGTCGTCTAGTCTGGTAGGATAGGTGCATGGCATGCATCGGATCAAGGGTTCAAATCCCTTCCGGTCCACTTATTTTTTTAATTTCAATAATAGATTTTTTATTTGCTGATCATTATTTTTTGAAATTTCTTCAATTTTATTTTTTGAAATTTTGGCATTTACTTGAATTGCTGCTTGTAATGCACTTTTTTGTACCTCTAAATTAGAATCTGAAAGTAATTTTAAAATAATATCTGTAATTTTTTTAGCCTTTAGATACCCTAATGCTCCAATTGCACATGATCTAACCATTCCATGTTTATCTTCTACAAGTTTTATTATTTCTGGAATTGCTCTTTTTTCATTTCGATTAGCTAATACTAGTGATGTAAACCCCCTGATATTTTTATTTGAAGAATTAAGATTATCAATTAAAATTTTTGAAATTTGGTTGTCATTTAACAAAAGTGCATTAAATGCTTCTCCTCTAACTTGAATACTGTCATCATTTAATCTAAAAATTATTTGTTCTAATATTTTTAATTCATTAGTATTGTGCAATGTTTCTAATATTTTTATTTTTTTTTCAGGTTTTCCCAATTCTAATATTTTTATAATATTTTCCAAGATAATCTTAAATTCTATTTTGAACTTAATAATCCTTAAATTTTTTATAAATATTATAAAAAATTCATTTTAACTTTAAATTGTCGTTAGATATTAAACTAATTATGTCAACTGAAACTAGAGATACTATATTCATTGGTAAGAAACCATTGATGGCATACGTGACATCAACGCTAATTCAATTAGCAAATGTACCATCAGTTAACATTAAAGCTCGGGGACTCAGTATTGGCCGTGCTGTAGATGTAGCTCAAATTGTTGCACGTAAAACTGAAAATACTGGATATTCTATTGGAAATATCAAAATTGACTCAGAATTACTTGAATCCGAAGATGGTAGAACACGAAATGTTTCAACAATAGAGATTGAAGTAAAGAAAAATACAAGTTAACTTTACTTGAAATTTTTTATTTTCTTTAAATTATTTATGATTTAAAATTAGATAAAAGTTGATAATTTAATAAAATAATTAAGAGAACTGAAATAAATTAGTAGACTTGTTTTGGTTAATTCTGTTTTAATGACTTTCTACTTATTCCAATATTTACTAAATTATGGTTTGATATTGCAGTAATCACTATTCTAGGATATACAATAATAATAATATTCAAATAAATTTAATCGTATATTTTACAGATTTAGTGATACAATGTATTCGGTAAAATCATGTTTCATTTACTGTATGATTTTTAAATTCACTTTATGTTTTTTATTTAATTCCTAATTATTCTATTTTAATTTTTTTTACTACTTTTTTTTCATTCATTTTGTTTAACTCACTTTGAAGGAATTCTTTATATTTTTGCGTTTCTTCATCTGTCATATTTGTGATGTTTGAACTTAGAATTGATCCCATGGAGGAAATTTTTTCAAGTATGTCCAATGCAACAAATCTTCCTACATTGCCTAATCTGAAAAGAACTTCTAATTGATTTTTAATAATGTCGTTCATCTTATCAACATCTTTTGCTGTTTCTTCACCTTCTTTTGTTAATTGATATCTTCCGTCTTTTGTTTCTTGAATTAAATTCTCATCTAAGAGTCGACCTAATAATGGATAAATTAATCCCGGCGATGGTTTCCAAATTCCGTTGCTTTGCTCTACTGCATAATCAATGATTTCTTTTCCAGTGTATGTTTTTTCTTTTAATAATTCCAAAACAAAATATCGTGAAAATCCCCTTGGAATTGAACTTCCTACTCTTTGAAACCATTCAGAAATCATCACTAGTAATATCGCTAGTGATATATTTTAATATTTCTTAATATGACTGACATTACTTCATATTTAACCCAAAAATACTGTATTTGTCTTAAAAATGGTTAACACTCTTGAATATGATCTGATTATTTGTGGTTCGGGACTTGCTGGATTACGAGCTGCAATCGCAGCTGCAAAAAAAGGCCCACATCTAAAAATTGCAGTTGTCTCTAAAGTTCAAGTTATGCGTTCTCATTCTGTTTCTGCAGAAGGTGGAACTGCTGCAGTACTTTTTGAAGATGAGGGGGATACAATTGAATCTCATGTTTATGATACTGTCAAAGGCAGCGACTTTCTTGCAGATCAAGATGTAGCTGAAAGATTATGTGTTGAGATGCCACAAGAAATTCATCAACTGGATCATTGGGGAATGCCTTGGTCCAGACGAGATGATGGTAGAATTGATCAACGAAATTTTGGTGGTTACAGTTTTCCAAGGGCAACATATGCGTCAGATAAAGTTGGTTTCTTTGAAATGCAAACTTTGTATGACACATGTCAAAAATTTGATAATATTGAATATCTTAACGAATGGTTTGTAACATCAATTATTCATGATGGAAAAACATTCATGGGAGTTACTGCAATTGAATTATCTTCTGGTACATTTTACACAATTAAAGGAAAAGCTCTGATAATTGCAACTGGTGGTGCTGGAAGACTGTACAGTTTTTCAACCTATGCTCTTTCTTCAACTCCTGATGGTTTGGATATGGGATTCCGTGCTGGCATGGCACTAAAGGATATGGAGTTTGTACAATTTCATCCTACTGGAATTTTACCTTCCGGAATATTGATCACTGAAGGTGCAAGAGGCGAAGGCGGTTATTTGCTTAACAATAAGGGAGAGCGATTTATGAAAAATTATGCTGCTGGAAAAATGGAATTAGCTCCGCGTGATATTGTTTCAAGATCTATTATGACTGAAATTGAACAAGGTAATGGTTTCAAACATGAGACTGGTGTTGATTGTATGAAACTTGACATTAGACATCTTGGTGATGAGAAAATTAAAGAAAAATTAGGTGGAATTAGAGAAATTTCTATCAAATTTTCTGGAATCGATCCTGCTAAAGATTTACTTGACATTAGACCTGTATGCCATTACATGATGGGTGGATTACACACTGATATTGATGGCGCCACTGAAATTCAAGGTGTATGGGCTGCAGGAGAGGCTGCATGTAACAGTGTTCACGGTTCAAATCGTTTAGGTGCAAATTCAACTTCAGAATGTATTGTTTGGGGTAAGATTACAGGCGAATTAGCAATTGATTATATTAAAAATAAGACAACATCAAATCCGTGGCCACATCATTTAGTTGCATTAGAAGAGAAAAGAATCTACGATGGAATATTTAGAGGAAATGGAGATGTCAATCCCTATGAGATTAGACAAGAACTTACTGACACTTTAAACAACAAGGCGTATGTTTACAGAAATGAAACTGATCTTGTTGATGGTTTAAAGAAAGTTAGAGAATTAAAAAAACAAGCTTGGAAACACGTTGATGATAAAGCAAAAGAATACAATACTAATTTCGCAAATGTTATGGAACTTGATTCTATGTTTAGAGTTGCAGAGGTGATTTTAGTTGGTGCAATTAATCGAAAAGAATCTCGTGGTGCACATGCAAGAACTGATTATCCTAAACGTGATGATGCTAATTTCTTGCATCACACACTAGCCTATTATGATCCAAATGAACCAATCATGAAAACACATCCTGTAACAATTACTAAATACCAACCAGTAGAGAGGAAATATTAGATGACTGAAGACGAACATCGTGAAGGCATCAAAGGAATGGCTAATCCTGGTCGCTATGGAATTGAACGTATTGCATATTTGTTAATGCGCTTAACTGGATTGGGATTACTAGGTTACTTTATTGCACATATTTATGAAACAAGTAATATTTTACGAGGTCGAATGGGTTGGGATGACTTTCTAGCAATGACTCAAACTACTGAAGGACATATCTTTTTAGCACTTGTGATTGGAATGTGTGTTTTTCATACTGGAAACGGAATTAGAATTATGTTGGGACATGGAGGTGTTGGTGTAGGAAAACCTGCTAGACCTGATTATCCATATGAGCCAGCATCTCAAAATTATAGACATAAAATAGGAATTTACTCCTCCATTGTTCTTGCAGCAGTTGCAATGATGTATGGAATGGCCGTAATGTTTGGTGAATGATATGAAAGAAAGTACAATAATGAAAATACACTATGGAACTGCTTTAGCATCAGTTGGTTTGGTTGCAGTTCATATTTTGATGCGTTTAACTACCGGATTTGCAGATTCTTTATCATATGAAAATGTTTTAGCTAATTATCAATCTGTTCCATATGTGATCATGCTTGAATTAATTTTGATTTTACTTGCAGTACACGGATTCAATGGATTGAGAGTTATTTTATTAGAATTAAAACAAGGCAGGGTATATGAGAAAGCCGTTTCATATGGTTGTATAGTGGGAATGATTGTATTAATTGGATATGGCTCAAGAACTATTATTATGACAAATGTGGGGATGGTATAGAAATGGCTCAAGTGTCTAGTATTGCAGATGAACAAGCATCAACACCGTTATCTTCACCAAAATCTATTCTTTTAAGAATTTCAAAATTTAATCCAAAATTAGACGAATCAAGTAAATTTATGGAATTCACTGTTCCTTATCAAAAATGGACTACTGTACTGGAAGCAATTCTTGATGTCAAAAAACATTTTGATCATTCTGTCGCTGTTCGTTATTCTTGTAGACAAGCTACATGTGGTTCATGTGGTATGATGATTAATGGAAAACCAAAACTTGCATGTTTTACAAAAATTAGCGAATTAGATTCTGATGTTGTTACAGTTGAACCTATGAATAATTTTCCTGTAATTCGTGATTTAACAGTTGGATTTGAAAAATTATTTGCAAAACATCAAAAAATCCAACCTTACCTCATTCGTGATGATAGCGAACTAGAATCTGATGAACGAGAATTTTTACAATCACCTGAAGAAGTAGAACAATACATCCAATTTGCTAATTGTATCAAATGTGGATTGTGTAATTCTGCATGCCCTACTATGGCTACTGATTCTTCTTTTGTTGGACCTCAGGCATTAGCACAAGCATATCGATATGTTGCTGATAGCAGAGATAAAG
>JACNFV010000127.1 GCA_014384445.1 Candidatus Nitrosopumilus sp.
TCCAAAAATACGCTCAACCCTGACGTTGATGGGAATAGACGGACAGGGATGATCTAAAACACAAGAATTATTCATTATAACTTCTAAAAACTATTCATATGTTTATTTTTTTATATTAAAATTAATTAAATATTAAGAAATAATATGATATACTTTAAGATTGATTGTTGCTATGGTATGGTATGAGCTATTGTGTGGAATGCTACGACCCTGCAGATGTTTGTTTCTGTGAATTGGAGAAAGTGATTCTTAGCGAATACATTGACGGGATGAGAGAATGTTCTGACTTGAAATGTTACTGTAAGAAACACATTCCTCAAAGGTGATTTTTTTTGGATACCAATCTAAACTTCACCAATTGCATATTTTGTAGTATGTCATTTGAGAATTGCAAATGCAAATGTGACTATTGTGATCAGAGGGATTCGTGTGAATGCGTGTTGTTTGATTCGATGACAGGCGGATAAATTATAACATCAAACAAGTTTTAACAAATGTTAAGATCAACCTTTTATTTTATAATCACATAGTACAATTACAAGCCAACACAGTATTCATTGTCATAAATCCACATCGTGTTACTGGTGTAAGCCTACCTGCTACATTACGTAGAGGGTGTAAGTAGTTGGCTTGATTTTTACTTTATCAATGATTTAAAAAAATAATGAACAAATTTTCATTATGCTTTACACCTAATTTTAATATCTTATAAGACAATTATATGTTGAAAACATCAGATGGATAACAAAACTTGAAATAAAATTTTACCGCATGATAATTTCAATTTATGTTACCTATCTTATGACGATTTTAATTAAGACATGTTTAATTTTCACAAAAAATTTTATAATTTTTTGATAAACATTGTTGACATAAACAGTATCAAATCTGATACCCTTTGTTTTTTTAAAGTTTAGCTCAACTTTGATATTGCGGTGTGCTATGAATTGCTTCCATTGAAGCGACACGGCGTTTACAATAATGTCGTTTCTAATTACTTTCTGGTCTAACCTTGATATCCAGAACTTCCACAACTTCCACAACGATTAACGTGTTTATCAAATCTTAATTCTCCACACTTGACACATCTAGTAAAAGCCATGTCACTTAATCGTCATAACCCAAATAATCTTTTCTTGAAGAAATGCCTTTTGTATAAGATCTGATGATGTGAAAAATAGATCTCAACCATGTTGGATTTGCCATGTTAAATCTATGTATTTTGATTCACATAAGAATTTTGTAATTAATCGTGCCTACAATCTACACATAATTGACAAAATTGATGCGCTTTAGTACATTCTTTTATTCCCCATTTGGAAATTAGATCTTAATGCAAATAGGAATTTATGGTTCTACAACACATGACACTGCTTCAAAAACTATTAAAAAAATATTGGATGATTCTGATATTGAGTCATTTAACATTACAAAATCTAAGAATAAACATGCAGATTGTATAATTGTTTTAGGTGGAGATAAAGGCGTAAGAAATTATTTTCATAGAACCTTTGATTCTACTTCCCCTGTACTGGGTATCAGTGAAGGTGAAGCAAGTGGATTCTTGGCTCAAATTGAACTTCGAGAATTCTCTTCTTTTGTTAATGTATTAAAAAAACAAAATTTCACTGTTGAGGAAGTTCCTAGACTCGGTGTTAAAATTGATGGAAAAAATGTATATCCTATTTTAAATGATGTAGCTGTTTTTGCGTCAAAAAGTGCAATGTTGATGGAACACACATTGCGTGTTAATGGTGACGAAGTTTGGCACGACAATAGTGATGGAATAATTATATCTACTCCTATCGGTTCTTCTGCATATTCCATGTCTGTTGGAGGGCCTGTATTGTTTCAAGATTCTGCAGTCTTTGAAATCATTTCTGTAAATTCTCTTGATGTCACTAGACGCCCGATTATTGTTTCTAATTCTAGCTTTATTGAAATTGATGATATTTCTGCAAGATTACATTGCGAAGTTATTTTGGATGGATTGGATAGGTATAAGGTTAAAAAAACTGTTGAATGTTCAAAGTTTATCCCACCTGCAAAAATTATTCGTCTTAAAAAAGACACTACGGGAATTTCTGCATTGGCAAAAAAAGTTCACCTTGCTGAAGATTTACTCAGCATGCCTCCTAGCTCTAAATTATTATTAAAAACTTTGGAATATGAGGGGGAATTAACTCAAAAAGATTTAGCAAATAAAACACTACTTCCTGATAGAACTGTTCGTTTAGCCTTAAGTCATTTGCTGAAAAAAGGGTATGTCAAAAAGAAAGTCTCTATTCGTGATGCCAGGCAAAAAATTTATAAAATTTCTAAAATTGAATAACCCCTAAAATTCTATATCTCTAAAATTATTTTTCTGAAGATGCGTTAATGAATGCCGAAAATACTTTTTCTGGAAATCCTGGCCTACTGTTGAATTCTGGATGAAATTGCACGCCTATGTAGAATTTATGTGATGGAATTTCCAACATTTCCATTCTTTTTCCATCGTCACTATTAGCTGAAAATATCAATCCATTTTTTTCAAATTCTGGAATATACTCTTTGTTTATTTCATATCTGTGTCTGTGACGCTTGTTGATTTTTGTTGAATTGTATATCTTTTCAGCATTTGTTTGCGATTGAATTATTACTTCATTTGCACCTAATCTGAGGGAGCCCCCCATATCTGAAATGTCTTTTTGTTCTGGAAGTAAATCTACAATGGGGTTTTTTGTATCTGCTTTAATTTCTGTTGAATTTGCATCTTCTAAATTTAAAACACTTCTTCCAAATGCAATTGCTGCTAATTGAAATCCAAAACATATTCCAAGATACGGTATGTTTTTCTCTCTTGCATAATTTGCCGTTTTAATAATTCCTTCTGAACCTCTCGTTCCAAATCCTCCCGGAATTAAAATTCCGTCATAGTTTGACAATTCATCATAGTTTGTTATTAGTTCTGAATCTATCCAATCAATGTCTATGGATTTTCCGATTTCTGCTCCTGCATGTTTTAGTGCATGATTTACACTAACATAGCTATCTGCAAGCGTGACATATTTTCCAACCATTGCAATTTTTATTTTTTGATCTTCATGATTGACCATGGTTTCTGCAATTTTATTCCATTTATCCCAATTAGCTGACGCATTTACCATTCCAACTTTTCCAAACTTTGTAAATATCGAATCCATTATTCCTTGATCATACAACATTTGGGGAACTTCAAAAATTGATTTAGCATCATGACAAGACAGTACGTCTTTTGTCGTCACATTGGTAAACATTGCAATTTTTTTCTTAGTTTTTTCTTCCAATGGCTTTGAACACCTAACTGCTAAAAAGTCTGCTTGAATTCCTATCCTTCTTAATTCTTGAACACTATGCTGTGTTGGTTTAGTCTTCTGTTCTCCTACCACATCTAGCGATGGTGCTAAGGTGACATGTACGAAAATTACTCCTTGTGGGCCTTCCTCCACTCTCATTTCCCTTAATGCTTCCAAAAACGGGAGTGATTCGATATCTCCTACAGTCCCTCCACATTCTACTATTAGGAAATCTAATTCTTCATCTTTAGCAACTTTTCTGATTCTATTTTTTATTTCATCTGTAACGTGAGGGATTATCTGTACACATGCTCCAAGGTACTCTCCTTTTCGTTCAGCATCTATTACTGATGAGTATACTTGGGCTGTTGTAATGTTATGACTTTTTAGAATATCTTGATTGAGAAATCTCTCATAATTTCCAATATCCATATCACATTCCCCGCCATCTTCTGTGACAAAGACTTCCCCGTGGGCAATTGGATTCATGGTCCCAGCATCATAATTTAGATATGGGTCTATTTTGATACAAGACACTTTTTGATCTGATAATTGTAGTAGTTTTGCAATTGATGATGAGGTGACTCCTTTTCCAAGGCCGGACATTACACCGCCTGTAACAAAAATAAATTTAGTCTGCACATTAATGAATTAAACATCTAGTTTTTGTATGTTTTGTCTATTCTGAGTATGATAATTACTATTGACGTGTTTCTTTTTTTAGACTTTTTGTAAACGATATAATTTTTGATTCTAATTGTGCTGGCTTTGTTTTTTCAATTAATTTCAGGTATGCACTTCCTACGATTACAGCATCAGCTCCTGCACGGATGTATTTTTTTACATCGTCTGGTGTGGATACGCCGAACCCTATCCCTATTGGAATTTTTCCTTTTGTCTGTTTTTTTACATTTTTAATTGCTTTCAACGTATAATTTTTGATCTCTGTTTTTACCCCTGTTGTCCCAAACACTGCAACAAGATACAAAAACCCTGTTGACATTTTAGATATTTTTTCTATTCTGGATTTACTTGTGTTTGGCGATATCAAAAATATTGTATCCATATTATTTTTTGCTGCTTGAAGATATTCTTCTGATTCCCCAATTGACATGTCTGGAAGAATAAACCCGTCTATGCCTGCTTTTTTTGCATCTGAGATAAATTTTTCATACCCTCTGCGATATATGATATTTGTATATGTCATCAATACTAGTGGGATCTGTGTTTCTTTTCTAATTTTTTTTACAATGTTAAAAAATTTAGAGATATTGGTTCCTTTTTCAAGTGAGACTGTACTGGCATTTTGAATAACTGGTCCATCAGCTAGAGGATCTGAAAATGGAAATCCCAATTCAATGATGTCTGTCCCGCCTTTTACTAAACCCCTTACTGTTGAAATTGTAGCTTTTTCATTTGGAAATCCTAACATGATGTATGATATCAGTGCTTTTTCTTTTTTTCTTTTTAATTCATCAAATTTTTCTTTAATTCTAGACATTTTGTAACCTAATTATCTTAAATTTTACATTAAATAAAAACTGTTTATTCTAACAATAGTCCTAAATCAAATCATGTCAAGACACACTACTTGGGTATTTTTTGATTTTCTATTACTTGGGTTTATACTATGAAGATTGAATTTAAGTAAGTGATGTCAATCCGTTGTAAAGTTTGTAATGCTACTAAGATTACTACTGAAGAAAATTCTAACCTAAATTGGGAATGTCAAGTTTGTGGCAGCATGCTTGATTCTAAAGGCCGTATAGCTTCTGCATAGTTTACTTGACAAGATCACTATTGCAAAAATACCTGAATTGTTTTACGTTTTATCTTCCAGGTCTCTTGTAGGCTCTTTCTTTTACTGTGCCTAGTATCGCAGATGTGTTTTCAAATCTTCTACCTACTTCTTCTTTAGTTTTTTCAGATTTTTGTTCATCCTCTATTATGAACACTTTCTTAACAATTGTTTTTTCTTCATCGTCATCTTTTTTATAAATAATATTGATCCCTGAAGGCATTTGACCTTCCTTTACAATTTTCTTTTTTCTTGGTTTATTGTCATCATTTTGATTTTTTTGTGACCAACTGATATTGTTCACATCCGACGATGAAGATTTTTCAATATTATAATCTCCTAATGACTTTGTCATAATTATCACCGTTATCTCTAGTTAACAAATGTACTGAAAGTATTGAATTTGTAACATTATCCGATTAACACTAAGATTGCTGATAGTAATACGACCACGCCAAATCCGCTAATCATAGCAATTTTTGCATTATCCATTTTATCGTACAATTAAAATGAATATTTGGTAGTATTTTACTTCTTTTTTACATTGTCACTAGTGTCTAATTTTAATAAATCAGAACTTTTATTTTTAATCACACTTAATTATTTTAAATTTGATTAAATGACATAGTGTCAAAATCCCTCATACTTGGAATGATAACTGCGTTGGGAATTATTATTTATGCCATGACTATGAACCAGTAGCATTTTATTTTTTGTGTTGAATAAAATTACCGTGTGTGAAATTGATATGGTTTTAGACAAACTACGTCAAAAATCCAGTTAGTTTCTAGTGCTAAATAATTTATTTCAACTAATTCTTTGCCTGTTTATATTTTTCATATTTTATAGATGATTATTTTACACTCTTTCTAATTTACATTGATGACTTGTAATTTTATAATCGCGCGATATTATTACAGAATAAATATTTGACAATGCTTCATTTGACGCACTTCTATAGAATGGGTTAAATCTGATTAATGTTTAGAAGAGGTATGAAAATTTCAAAAAAAATATTACAATTATTACATGAACAAATTGGCATTGAAGCCAACGCTTCAAATTATTATCTGTACGTCTCATCTTGGTGCAAGGTAAACGGATATGACGGCGCATCATCATTCTTTCAAAACCATTCTACTGAAGAAAGAGCACACATGTTAAAAATAATTCAATATTTGAATGATCTAAAAATTGACAGTGTAATACCTCAAATCCAAAAGCCATCTCAGAAAATGAAGTCACTTGAACAAGCATGCAAGGCTTCACTGGACAATGAAAGAAAAGTCAGTCAAGCAATTGACAGAATAATCAATACCGCACAAAACGAAAATGACCACAGAACTAACTTTTTCTTAGAGTGGTTTGTTCATGAACAAATCGAGGAAGAGGACTTGTTTGAATCAATTCTTCAAAAGTTTGATGTTATAGGCAGGGATAAACTTGCTATACATGAAATTGATAAGATTTTAGACAAACTAAGTCAAAAATCCAGTTAGTTTCTAGTGCTAAATAATTCATTTTAACTAATTCTTTAACAGGCTATCTTTGTGATATTTTCATTATGAATAAAGTTGTTTTATTTGATATAGGTGGCGTTTTAATTAATTGGAAAGATCAGTGGCTACATCAAGAGATATCCGATCAACTGCAAGTACCATTTAAAAAAATAGAATCTAAATTTAACGCTAATCTTTGCAGTCTTTTTGAATCCAAAATTAATGAAACAGAATTTTGGAATTTAGTTCTTGGTTCTGATAATAAAATTGATCATAAAATAATTAGTAAAACATTTTTAAAAATGTCTAGTATAAATTACGACTTTCTGAACTTTGCAAAATCACTAAAGGTCAACGGCAATCACATTGGAATTTTATCTAATTTAACGCCTGAAACTTCTATGTGCATTCCAAACTCCTTGTTGGATGATTTTGACTATCTATTTTACTCAAATTCTTTAAAGATGTCAAAACCCAATGCGGAGATATACCAACACGTGTGTGGCAAAATTCAATCAAAGGATATTTTATTTATTGATGACAAGCAAGAAAATTTAGATGCTGCAAAGTTATTTGACATGGACACTGTTTTATTCACCCCTTCAGATTTTTCTACTGGAATTATTCACAAAAAGATTTTAAATTTTTTAAAATAAAATTATCGTCCAATGAAACTTCTACATCCCGATAATCCTTTGTTGCATCTGTGTGTCTGGACTTTGCTTTATTATTTTTAGCACTATCTGAATTTATTATTTTTAGTTATATCTGATGTCAGAATAAATGAAATATGAATAATTTTGCAAGACCGATTATTGGTGTTAGCAAATGTCTAGAATTTGACATGTGCAGATATGACGGAAGTAGAATTAATAATAATTTTGTTAGAAACATGAAAGAATATGTTGATTTTATTACTGTCTGCCCTGAAGTTGGAATTGGCCTTGGTTCTCCAAGAAAACCAATACGATTAGTCACTATTGGAGGCAAAAAGAACCTCTACCAGCCCTCCTCTGAAAAAAATCTAACTGAAGACATGCATGATTTTACTAAAAAATTCGTTACATCCAATGCTAATCTTGATGGCTTTATCTTTAAACGAGATTCTCCTACTTGCGGGGTTACTGATGTCAGATTGTATCATAAATTAGGCACTGATGTTGGTTACGGCAAGACCTCTGGAATGTTCTCTGAAGGCGTATTGAAACAATTTCCTAACCTTGTAAAAGAAGATGAAAAAAGATTAAACAATATTTCTATAAGAGAAACTTTCCTAACAAGGATATTTGTTTTAGCACATCTTAGAGAGTCATTGGAATTTAAAGAACTTGAAAAATTAAATCAATTCCATTCAAAAAACATGTTATTATTTTTATGTCATGATGAAGAACTAACTGTTAAACTCGGATTAATTTTAAAAAGTAATGATGATTTTGAACTAATTGCTGACAACTACAAGAATATTGTTAATTCAATTTTATCCTCTATACCTAAAAAAAGTTCTATTATCAATACCTTCAATTATATTTTTACCCCCGTCAGTTCTAAACTATCTTCATCTGAAAAATCTTATTATTTTTCTTTAATTGATGGATTTGACAATGATCTGATCTCTCAATCTGAAATTTCTACGCTATTGTATTCTTGGACATTAAGATATGATTTGAAAAGTATAGTTGATCAATCTTTGTTTAATCCATTTCCAAAAACTTTGTTGTTGGATCTAATTGAATCAAAAAAAGAATATTCAATTTTATAATTTTTTTACTTTCGATCAAAAAACGCAATTCGGATAAAACCTTGCAAGAATTATA
>JACNFV010000142.1 GCA_014384445.1 Candidatus Nitrosopumilus sp.
TCATGATTGATTTATCAAAATCTATTATTTTGTGAATTCCTTTTTTTACTGCTTCATCGCCATAATTATTTTTTGTAATGTATGCGTTTGTAATTACGACATCAAAACCAATTTCTATAATTTTTTTTGATGGTATTGTTTGTCTGACTGGATGAATAACTGGAACAAATGCTGGTGTCTCTATCTTACCATGATTTGTGTATATGGTCCCTATTCTTCCTGCTAGGTCTGTTTTAGAAATTTCAAACAAGTAATTATGTAAAATTTAAAGCGTTATTTAATCAATCAGTAAAAAATTTTTTTAAATCATTATTTTTTGCTACTAATCCTAACCAATCTACTTCCTCATTATTTTCATTTCTAGAAATAATTCCTATTACTTTTTCAACTACTTCTTGAATATTTTTTTTACTAACGTCTACTTGAAATGCTTTTTCTTCAAACTTTTCAACTGTATCGTGAGCAATAATCCCTAATACTTCACTGCCTGTATTATCTTTAATTTTGATCTCTGAATATTTTCTTTCTTTGTACACTAGTTCTAAATCATAAGGATTCCTTCTTAATACGATAATTTTTTCCACCTGATTTTTTTCTAGAACATATGGTGCTAAATGACCTACAACTATGGTTTTATCCAATACTTTTTCTTTTAGTATTTTTCCTAGTTTTTCAGTATCAACATCATTTGTATTTTCATTTTTTTCAAATAATCTTGAATCTTTTGCAATTATGTTGATGTCAATTATTGGAAAATTTAGTATTTCTGAAATTTTTTTTGTAATTGTATGTTTACCGACTCCTGGATTTCCAGTTATCACTATTGACATAATGTTAAATCCGTATAACTAGATTAAACGATTTCTGCAATACTAATAAGTAGAATTAGATTTTTGTGTGTATTGCAAATTGGATTAATTGGAAAAGCAAATGTTGGAAAATCAACATTTTTTTCTGCTGCAACTGAAACTATTGTTGCCTCTGGTAACTTTCCTTTTACAACGATTGAACCAAATATTGGTATGGCGTTTGTTCAATCTGACTGTGCTTGTAAGCACTTTGATCTCAAACATGAAAATCCCTTATGTGTTAACGGTACCAGACTAATTCCAGTAAAATTAATTGATGTCGCTGGTTTAGTTCCTGGTGCACATGAGGGAAAAGGATTGGGAAACCAATTCCTTGACGATGCAAGGCAAGCTGAAATTTTAATTCACGTTGTTGATATTGCAGGTACCACTGATATTCAAGGGCAGCCTATACCGCTTGGAACACATGATCCTTTAGAAGATGTTGCATTTGTTCAAGATGAATTTGATCAATGGTTTATTGATATTCTTAAAAGAGAATGGGATAAGGTAACTCGTGAAGTAGATCAAAAAAGAGCAAAACTAACTGATGGGATTGCAAAAAGATTCAGTGGGTTGGGGATTAAGGAACATGAAGTTCAATCAGTATTACAAAAACAAGGTCTCGTAGCTAAAAATCCTAAAGAATGGATTGATTCAGATATTGAGAATTTTGTTAAAGAGCTAAGACAAAATACCAAACCAATGATCATTGCTGCAAATAAAGCTGATCTTTGTAAGGATCTAGATGTACTTAAAAAAATTTCAGGCGTGGTAATTCCATGTAGTGCCGAAACAGAATTACTTTTGCGAAAAGCTACAAAGGCTGGAATCATAAATTACACTTCTGGCGATGACGGATTTAAAATTAATGAAGAAAAAGAACTTCCAGCACCACAGCAAAAGGCACTTGATTTAGTTAAAACAATTTTTTCTAAAATCCCTTCAACTGGAATTCAAAAAATTCTAAACGCTGCAGTGTTTGATTCATTAAATTTAATTGCCGTGTACCCTGTAGAGGATGAATCTAAGCTAACTAACAAAGATGGTATAATTTTACCTGATGCAAAATTAATACCACAAGATTCTACTGCAAAAGATTTAGCAGCTTTAATTCATGCTGATATTGCAAAAGGATTTCTGCATGCTATAGATTGTAAAACTAAACAAAGAATTGGCGGTGATCAAAAATTAAAACACGGCGACGTAATCAAAATTGTATCTACATTAAGTAGGGGATAATATGTTAGGCTTAGGAATTGAGAGTACCGCTCATACATTTTCCTGTGCCATAATTGAAAAAAAAGGTAAAAAAGGTAAAATTCTTTCTGATATTAGAAAAATTTTTCGCCCTGAGGCTGGACAAGGAATTCATCCACGTGAAGCATCTAGACATCATATTGAACATAGTCCAATCGTTCTATCTGAATGTCTCAAAGAAGCAGATGTCTCTATTGCTGATTTAGACATAATTTCATATGCTGCTGGTCCTGGATTGGGACCTTGTCTTCGTGTAGGTGCTGTAGTTGCAAGATCTCTTTCTTCATTTTATAAAATTCCAATTTATCCTGTAAATCATGCTATTGGTCATATTGAATTAGGAAAATTACTTACTGGTGCACGTGATCCTTTGGTTCTTTTAGTTTCTGGTGGGCATACCATGCTTCTTTCATTTCTTGATAAGCAGTGGAGAGTTTTTGGTGAAACATTAGATATTACATTAGGTCAATTACTTGATCAATTTGGTAGATCCCTTGGATTTGCATCCCCATGTGGAAAAAATATCGAGGAGTTGGCATCTACTTCTTCTAACTATGTTTCACTGCCTTATTCTGTAAAAGGAAATGATGTGTCTTTCTCTGGATTACTATCTGCAACAAAATCTGTTTCTCAAAAAAGTAAAATTGATGCATGCTATTCACTTCAGGAAACTGCTTTTGCAATGATCAGTGAAACTGTAGAACGTGCTTTATCATTTACCTCTAAAAAAGAATTAATGATTGTTGGCGGTGTTGCAGCTAACAAAAGATTATCTGCAATGCTCAAAGATGTATGTAAAAGACACGGTTGTAAATTTTTTGTTGTGCCATTACAATATGCTGGAGATTGTGGTAGTCAAATATGTTGGACAGGACTTTTAGAATCACAAGTTAAAGAAGGTGTTTTACTTAAAGATACATTCGTAACTCAATCTTGGAGATTGGATTCAGTTAAAGTAGATTATTGAGTGTCTTTCTCTTTTATCGCTTGCTCGATACTTTTTAGCCAGCCTTTTGTATTGAAAACTCCAAATTTGTATGTCTGCTCACCCTCGTTAGTTTTTGCTGTAAAGCATACTTTTTTTATGAACAATCCTTCTTTCCAACTTTTAGTCACGTCTTCTAATGGAATATCTAATACTGTTTCTCCCATACGTTTTGTAAAGTCCATTATTCTTGATTTTGTTTTATCAAATGCTAATCTTTTATTTGTTAATGTTAAAATGCCTGGACCCAAATTATCTTCATTACAATCTTCTTGTTTGACTCTTTTCTCTCCGTCTTCCATGATTAATTTTTATTGAATTCTTTTGGATATAATGTTAGTGAAATTAATCAAAAAAGGTGCTGAGGCTGATATTTACACGGGTGTATGGAAAAATTATAAATCTATTTTTAAAATTAGAAAAATTAAAAATTATAGAAATGCATCACTTGATTCAAAAATACGTAAGCAAAGAACAATTAAAGAATCACAAATACTTTCACAAGTAAAATCTTTTGGAATTCCTTCACCACTTGTTTATTTTGTTGATTTAGAAAAAACTATGATTGTAATGCAAGAAATCCCAGGAAAACCCGTACATGATTTATCTGAATTAAAAATTATACAATCATCTAAAGAAATTGGAAAATTGGTTGGATTATTACATAAAAATGGAGTCATGCATGGTGATTTAACGACATCAAATTTTATTTTATTTAAAAATATTATTTACATGATTGATTTTGGACTTTCTCAAAATACAATAAAACCTGAGGATCATGCAGTTGATTTACGGTTAATAAAAGAAATTCTTAACAGTGCACATGCAAAAATAATGCAATCTTGTTGGAAAAATTTTCTAGCAGGATACAAATCCGTTGTTGGTATTACTTATCAAACTAAAATTGTAAAACTAGTTTCAGATATTGAAAGTCGTGGCAGGTATGCGGAAGTTGTCTGATTTACTTTTTGTATCTTCGAACATTCATAAATTTAAAGAGGCTGAAGCAATTCTAGACTCTTTTGGTATATCAATTCAATTTTTTAAATTAAACTTGGAAGAAATTCAATCAAATTCCATTAAAGAAATTGCATTAAAAAAAGCACAGAATGCATTTTCAAAATGTAAAAAACCTTTGATTACTGAGGATGATGGACTTTACATTGACTCTCTAGACGGATTTCCTGGTCCTTACTCTTCTTACGTGCATAAAACTATTGGAAATAAAGGGATTCTTGATTTATTGAAAAAAAACAGAGATGCAAAATTTATTTCAAATATCACCTACTGTGATAAAAAAAATTTAGAATCTTTTGAGGGAAAACTTGATGGCCATATATCTAAATCTAAAAAAGGAACAGGTTGGGGCTATGATCCTATTTTTATTCCAAAAAACACAAAGAAAACTTTTGCTCAATTAATTGATAAAAATAATCTTTCACACCGATACAAAGCGTTAAAAAAATTTTCTAGTTGGTATTTGAATAAGTAGGAATATATCGATCAATAAATCTTTCGTTATTTTGTAAAATTGATATTCTTGAAACAAGACTTTCATCCATAATTGAAAATATTTTACTTTCTTTTGCTATTTGCTCACTGAAATTTTTCACTTCTGACATTTCTAACATATTTTCATGTTCTAATCTGTTAGTTGAACGTCCAATGTGCATGTAAGATTTAATTTCAATAAAATGTGGACTAGCTTTTCTAAACATCTCTCCAAATGCTGGTATCATTTCTTTTTGATCATTATAATTTCTAATTAATGTAATTCGTAGAACTGTTCTTGTATCCAAATGTTTTAACATGTCCAGTGTCCTATTCCATCTTTCCCACGAATCATCGTATTTTGGTTTGTTTATTTTTAAAAATGATTCATAATCTGCAGCATTAGTTGACAGATACAGTTGTGTTGGTAATGCATCTTCATCTTGTAATTTTTGAATCATGTCTGGTTCTTGTCCGTTTGTTACAAGGAAAATTGATTTTGTTGCTTCAAGTGTTTTTAGATATTTAATTAGTTCTGGTAGTTTTGGATACATTGTAGGTTCACCTGAAAGTGAAATTGCATAATGACTTGGTAATAGTGATTCATCTAATCGTTGTTTGTCATTTCTTGAATCTCCATAAAATCCGTCGATTAATTTTTTCCTTTCTGCCATTAATTTTGTCATAATTTGTTCAGGTTCTGCAACTTTTTCTGGTTCCATTTTCATTGAATCGTAAAATTCCATTGGTCTCCAACAGTATACGCAACGATTTTCACAATACATTCCTGCTGGAGAAAACTCCATGCACTGATGAGTTGAAATTCCATAAAATTTGTGCTTATAGCAACTACCTTCATGTTTAAATGATTTTTTGGTCCAATGACACAATTCTACTGTTGAGTGATCTGCCACCCCGTACTTTGCTTTTTTTAGTTGAGCCACTATGCTTGGTCTAATTTGAATTAGATTATCGTCGTCATTATCGACAATTTCTCCAGAACAACTCATACATTGAAACTTGCGTTTACTTTACTTAAATTCATCTAGATTCCCATTTATTGCAAAAAATCTGGATTAATTGATCAAAATTAAAGTGTAATTTAATAACTGGAATTACTGAAACAAGTCATAAATTGAAAGTCAAATATGTGATTATGTTTTTGTTTTTACTTGGTTCTACGCTAAGTATTCCTATTTCTCCTATTTTAGCCGCATCTGATATTGACAATGATGGAATTATAGACAGTCTAGATAGTTGTCCTCGTCTCCAAGAGGATTATTTTGGAGATATTGATGGCTGTCCATCTAAAACTGTGAATCCAAATGATACTGATTTTGATCATATTGCTGATGATGTGGATCAATGTATTACAAGTCAGGAAACTTACAATGGTTATCAAGACGAAGACGGTTGCCCTGACGACATTACAACAGAGTTAATTTTTGATCAAGACAATGACTCTATTCCCGATTTAAAAGATAATTGTCCATTGGTTCCTGAAACTTACAATAATTATCAAGACGAAGACGGTTGCCCTGACACATTTGCGATGGATTCTGACTCTGATGGTGTTCAAGACTTTTTAGATTTATGTCCAACTACTCTTGAAGTTTGGAATGGATTTGCAGATTATGACGGTTGCCCTGATGAAGTAGTTAATTTTGATTCTGACTATGACGGAATTTTAGATGTCGATGATAATTGTATTAATGAGCGTGAACGTTTCAACAACTTTGAAGACGAAGACGGTTGCCCTGACGTGTCTCCTTTTGTAGAATCCCTTGATTCTGATTCTGATGGTATTCGAGATACTGTTGATTTTTGTGTATATGCAAAAGAAACTTACAATAATTATCAAGATCTAGACGGTTGCCCTGATGAACCTAATACAAAATTATTTGCAAATAATTTGATGTATGATTTTGACTCTGATGGCATTCTTGATAAAGTTGATAGTTGTTTGACATTGCCTGAAACTTACAATGGTTATCAAGACGAAGACGGTTGCCCTGAATTTTCTATAGACTATGATTCAGATAATGATAATATTTTAGATAGTGTTGATAGTTGCCCATTAGTATCTGAAACTTACAACAACTTTGAAGACGAAGACGGTTGCCCTGATGAAGTAATTACTACAAATACAATTTATGATTCTGATAACGATGGAATTTTAGATAATTTAGATAGTTGTTTGACATTGCCTGAAACTTACAATGGTTATCAAGACGAAGACGGTTGCCCTGATTTTATCTCACAAACTGATTCTGACTATGACGGAGTTTTAGATGCATTTGATGATTGTAAATATGCACAAGAAACTTACAACAACTTTGAAGACGAAGACGGTTGCCCTGATTTAATTTATGCCCAAACATATACTGCAGATTCTGATAACGATGGAATTGTGGATAACTTGGATCTTTGCCCAAATGTCGCTGAAAATTATAATCGATTTTTGGATACTGACGGTTGTCCCGATGATCCAATTCTAAGTGATTTTGATCAAGATGGAATTTCTAATGCAGTTGATTCATGCCCTAATGTTTCTGAAACTTACAACAACTTTGAAGACGAAGACGGTTGCCCTGACTATGTTGATACTGTAGAACTATTTTCTTATTCATTACCTGACAATGATAATGACGGTGTTGATGATAGATGGGATCAATGTCTTGATGAATCTGAAAATTATAATGGATTTGCAGATACTGACGGTTGCCCTGACGTTATTGGAATTTCAACCCCTGGCACACCCTCTTTCGTTGACTCTGTTGATGATTTTATTCCTGATTCTGTAGACCTATGTCCTAACCTTGCTGAAAGATACAATGGTTATTTTGATACTGACGGTTGCCCTGACGTGATTAATCCTAGTTCTTTATCTGATGCTGACTTTGATGGAGTTACTGACACACTAGATGATTGTAAATATCTGAGAGAAACTTACAATCAATTTGAAGACCAAGACGGTTGCCCTGACAGTATCCCTGATAACATTTCTACAAAATACCAATCAATTGACAATGATAATGACGGTGTTGATGATAGATGGGATCAATGTCTTGATGAATCTGAAAATTATAATGGTGTTTTAGATACTGACGGATGTTTTGATGTGATTGGTGCAGAATCCACCATTGTACCAATAACTGATTCAGATGGTGATGGATACATAGATGAATTAGATTCGTGTATTTTTGAGCCTGAAACCTGGAACAAATATAATGATTTAGACGGTTGCCCTGATTCCCTTCCTTAGGAAATTTAATTTTATAATATTATGAAATAATTAATATCTACAAAATTTTAAATCATTACATGCTTCCAAAATTTTCCAGTAGGGCATTTTTAGCTCCAATGGCTGGAGTAAGTGATCCTGCACTTAGATTACAATGTAAGAAAATGGGTGCAGGTCTTGTGGTTACAGAATTTACTAATATTCATAGCATTATTGCAAAAGAAAAACAACTTAAAGATCACATGAAAACTATTCGAGAATTTATTGAATATTCTGATCAGGAACGCCCTCTTTCAATTCAATTATTTGGCTCTGATTTATCTGCATTGGAGCAAGCTGCAAAAATTGTTGAACCTTATTTTGATATAATTGATTATAACATGGGTTGCCCTGCACCTCATATTACACAACAGATGGCTGGAGGTGCGCTCTTACAACAGAGTAATCTTACTCAACAAATATTTCAAACTCTTGTTGGTGCTGTAAAAAAACCTGTAACTTTAAAAATTCGTTCTGGTGTAACTGATGCAAGT
>JACNFV010000136.1 GCA_014384445.1 Candidatus Nitrosopumilus sp.
CAGTTTTAGAAGATGTAAAAGATTATCAAAAATCTTCAGTTAAAATTACTCTTAACGGACGTGTTAATCAAATTCATTGGCCAGAATCCAATGCAACATCTGATTTTATCCCACCCATAATTACCATGGTGGAATCTGAATTAGATAAAATAATGTCTGAAATTAGTGAATAGGTACAAATAGCCTTGAGGAAAAATTAGAGTATGTTACCACTATCTGGTGAACGAATTGATGCTAAAGGAATACTTTCTGAAAAATTAGATTCTATTGATACAGTACGCGGTTCAAGTAGATTGAAGCGTGGGTTTGCTCATATGCAAAAAAATGGTGTTGTAATGGATGTCACAAATGTTGAACAAGCACTAATTGCACAAGAAGCTGGCGCAGTTTCTGTTATGGTTTTAGATAAACTTCCATCTGAAGTTAGAAAAGCTGGTGGAGTTGCACGTACTGCAAGCATAAAAATTATTGAAGAAATTATGGACTCTGTTACCATTCCTGTAATGGCTAAATGTAGAATTGGACATGTCAGTGAAGCATTAGTGTTACAAGAAACGGATGTTGACATGATTGATGAATCTGAAGTTTTAACTCCTGCAGACGAGTTACGTCATATTTGGAAATGGGATCTTACAACACCTGTTGTTAATGGTGCACGATCTTTGGCTGAAGCTTTGAGACGAATTGAGGAAGGTGCATCAATGATAAGAACAAAGGGTGAACCTGGAACCGGAAATGTTGCAGAAGCTATTACTCATATTAAAAAAGTTAATGATGAATTAAGAACAATAAAATCAATTTATGATTCTGGTGACAATCAAGATTTAGTACGCATATCTAGAGAATTCAAAGTGTCATATGATATTGTAGAACAAACAGCAAAACTTGGAAGATTACCTGTTGTAAATTTTGCAGCAGGTGGAATTGCAACTCCTGCAGATGCAGCATATTTGATGTCACTTGGATGTGATGGTATTTTTGTTGGTTCTGGAATTTTTAGTGCTGACGATGCACAACAAAGAGCAAATGCAATTGTTTTAGCAACTACTTTTTGGAATGAATCTGATAAAGTTAAGGAAGCACAAAAGATGATTGATGAAAGACAATCTATTCATGGTTTAGATGTTAAAACATTAGATCTACGTATGCAAGATAGAGGTGGTTCAGCATGAGTCTTACTTTTGGTGTTTTATCCGTACAAGGTGATGTCCTTGAAAATATTTTATCTGTAGAGGCTGCAATTAATGCATTAGGTATCGATGGAACTGTTACTGCTGTTAGAACTTCTGATGAAATTTCTAAAGTAGATGGTCTTGTAATTCCAGGTGGTGAAAGTACTACTATTGGACAACTTTCTAAGTTTAATGGTTCACTAAAGACGTTAAAAGAAAAAATTGAACAGGGTATGCCTGTATTGGGAATATGTGCCGGAATGGTATTGTTGTCTAACAACGCCAACGATAAAGTTGTAGGAAAAATTGATCAACCCCTTCTAAATATTTTAGATATTAAATTAGAGAGAAATTCTTTTGGACGTCAACGAGAATCTTTCGAGTCTGACATTTCCCTAGATTCTATTGGTATTCCTAAATTTAATGGTGTATTCATAAGAGCTCCATCAATTTCTGATGTCGGTTCTGATGTAGAAGTTTTATCTAAATTTAATGAAAAAATTATTGCTGTAAAAAAGAATAATGTAATTGGAGTTGCATTTCATCCTGAATTAACTAGCGATATTTCACTTCACAAATATTTTGTAAATCTTACAAATACACTAAAAAATTAAATTTTAACATAACACATCTAATTTCTATGCGATTGGCACTAGTTTATGTATTTATTACTAATTAAATATCATAAAAGCTAAATTTTTTCATGACAGAACAAACTACAACAGGCTCTATCGCACCATATTTTGAACAATTTTTTCAACAGATCAAAGATGTTCATCCAAAAATTGATGCAGAACTCCTAGTCAGAATTATGTTGTTTGAGATAAATTTGAAAAAATTTGTCGGTCCAGATATTCCACATGTACATCTTGATGTGTCTTATGAAAAAGGTGTAGACCTTCACATAAAACAAGAAGAAGCTCGAAATAAATTTCCAATTGAAATCACTACTAACAAGTGGGGTGATGGGGTTATCTTTTCAGGCTTAATGGGAATAAGACATATTGAAAAAGTCTGCGCAGATCCGCAAATTGTTAAAGTCACTGGTACTGCAACTCCGAGACATAACTGATTTTTATTTTTTATAATATTTTTTTTATTTATGATTTTTATTTAGAAAAATTAATTTCAATTCGCATTGTATCATTGATAATTTTTATAACTTTTTCAATTATTTTTGAATCCATTGAGAAAAACCCTCTGAATTTATCCTCTCCCAAATCTTCTACAACTAAACCAAATGGTCCATTTGGTCCTTTTGTAACTACAATCCACATTTTTTCAATATTTGTATCTAAACAACTTAGAATCTCTGCTGTAGCTGGAACTGAATCTGGTGGAATTAAAAATGGATCATCAAAACCCCCAATTACCCAGGCATGGGGAATTTTTTTTAAAATATCTGTATATCTTTTTTGTACGTATTTGTACAGTGTTTCAGTTTCAAATGTTGCTAGTAATGGAACGTAATTTTTTACTGCATATGCTTCAATATCCATGCTTAATCTATAGAGATCCTCTCTTTTTGCTTCAAAATTAACAAATTTGGCTTTTGTAAAGTCCTCTAATGTTGATAATCCTGAATCAGTAGTGAGATCCTTTAGATTGTCTTTTGGCAATTCTGGACATTGGATTTTTAATTCTTCTATGAAACTTTTGTATTGTTTACTCAATAATAAAAAAATCTTTTTCTTCTATTTCAATATTAATATCCCATATGTCTAGTGCCAATTTAATTTACAATAATAATTTAATCTAATAAATTGTGCATTGATTTTAAATCTTTTTCAAATGGTTTTAGTATTTCTGGAATTTCAATTTTAATTGAATCTTTTAATGATAGGTTTTGAGATTTTTTTTCATTCCAAACTTTAGAATTGAATTCAGCTATTTGTTTAGTAATTTCTGTTTGTTCATCTATATTTTCAAGATCAACTTGTTTTTCTTTATGTATACTTTCATTTGAATATAATATTTTCCAAAGATGTTCTGTGATGAATGGTGTTATTGGAGCTAATAGTTTTAAAATTGTTGACAATGTTTTGTGAAGTGTAAATATTGCACCATCTCTTTCTTCATCTGAAAAATTAATTCCGTATGCTCTTGCTTTAACCATTTCGATATAATGAGCTGCAAATACATTCCAGGTAAATTCTCTAATTGCAATTGCAGGAATAAAGAAATTATACTCTTCATACCCTTTCTTACATTCTTTTACTAGTTTATCCAATTCAGATAAAATCCATTTATCTGAAGGATTTGTAACCCCTGAGTCAATTACTGGAAAACTAGATAAAAATCTGGATACATTCCATAATTTACTTAAAAATTTTCTAGTTGACTCAATTTTTTGTTCATTACATCTAAAGTCATAACCGTGATTAATCTCACTTGCACTCCAAAATCTAAAAGTATCTGCACCTAATTTTTCAATTACTGGTAATGGATCTATTGCATTTCCTTTACTTTTACTCATTTTCATTCCTTTTTCATCTAAACCGTATCCCATTACCCAAGCCTCAGACCATGGTTTTTCCCCCGTTAATTCTTCACATCTCAATAATGTGTAGTATAGCCATGTTCTCACAATGTCTTTGGCTTGCGGTCTAATTGATGCTGGATAAACTTTTTTGAAAAATTCCTCATCTTTCCCAAATTTACTAATGAAAAGTGGCGATACGCTGGAATCCATCCAAGTGTCAAATGTTCTTTCTTCACCGATAAACTCTGTAGATTTACATTTTGTACAATTTGCTATTGGACATTTTTGTTTCCAAGGTCTGTAGTACTTTCCTGGTTCTGGAACGTGTGGTTCTGAACAATTTTTACAATACCAAATTGGGATTTCAGTACCATAAAATCTTCTTCTTGAAATTGGCCAATCAATATTAATGGATTCTAACCAATTCATTAAAATTTGCTTATGCATTGTAGGGTGAAATGTTAATTCTTCTCCTATTTTTTTCATTTTTTCAACTTTTTCTTTTTGTTTAACATAATACTCTTCCATTGGTATGATTTCAATTGGAGCTTTACTTCTTTCTGAAATTGGAGTTCTATGAACGATGTCTTCAATTTTTTCAACAAATCCTCTAGCCTCTAAATCTTCTATGATTTTTGTTCTTGCTTGTTTTGGTTTTAATCCTGCATATTCGCCTGCAACTTCTGTCATTCTTCCATTTAGTCCAATTGCAATTATTTCTTGCAATTGTAATTCTCTAAATAATGCAACATCGTTTTGATCACCATAACTGCATACCATTACTGCCCCTGAGCCAAATTCTTGTTTAGCTGAATTATGAGTTGTTAATTCTACTTCTGCATTGGTAATTGGAACAATTACTTTTTTGCCGATATATTTTGAGTATCTCTCATCTTCTGGATTCACAATAATTGTTCTACATGCACAAAGTAACTCTGGCCTTGTACTTGCAATGATTATTTCCTGATCTGTATCTTTTATTTTAAATTTCATGTAAACTAATTTAGTTTGTATGTCTTCATGGATTATTTCTGCATCTGCAATGGTAGTTCCTGAAATCCAATCATAATTATTGGGTCTATTTGCAAGATAAACCTGGCCTTTTTTCCATAAGTCGATGAATGTTGATTGCGTTAGTGTCCTATATTCTTCAGAATCTGTTCTATAGTAATTTGCAAAATCGCCACTAATTCCCAAACTTTTCATAATTAGAATCATTTCTGCTTCTAAATCGTCTAAAGCATTTTCACATAAACCCAGAAATTCATTCCTGTCTGTTTCTCTCATTCTAATTTTATGCTTTTTTTCTGTATACAGCTCCACTGGTAATCCGTTTCTGTCTATGCCTATTGGAAAATATACATTTTTTCCAGCCATTCTTGCAGTACGTGCAATCATATCTATTTGTGAATAATGTGCTGCTGCACCTATGTGCCATGGCCTACCTGATGGATATGGTGGAGGCGTATCTATTGTAAAGTTATTTTCTTTAGGTGTGAAATCATAAATTTTGTCTTCTTCCCATTGTTTTAGAATATTTTTTTCTAATTCTGGATTCCATGCTTTTTCTGATATTTTTGGTTCCATTTTTCTATCTTTCTATGTTGGAAATTATATGGGATCCTTTGTTGTATCCTTCATAAATGTAAACTCCTACTGCTTCTACATTTGCTGGCATTTTTGGAACTAATAATTTTATAATTTCACTTGATAAATTTTCAACTGTAGCTTCTCCTTCTAAAAGATATGTTGTATCTTTTGGAACTTGTAAATCAAACATTCCTTTTGGCCCCTCGAAATTAATTTCATAATGGGAGTCATCCTCTTTTTTTAGATATTTTCTATTGATAAAAAATTTATGATCAAATTCGTTAACAACTTCTTTAATAATTTTTTTTGCTATTCCAAAATCAACAAGTAAATTATTTTTCATTTGACCCACTAATTCTACCATAACTGATGATGTATGCCCGTGTAGAATTGAACATTTTTCAACTAATGGAAGTATGTGTGCATAATCAAATGAAAATGATGCATCTTCTAAAAATATAGATCCTGTTTGAGGTGTTTTATCATAAAATACTATGTCTTGTAATTCTTTAATCTGTGCAACATATTTTGCATGTCCAATTGCCATAACTTTTTTTTCAGGAAAATCTTCTTTAACTTGTTTATATTTTTCAATATCTTTATCGTTATCAATTACTTCGATTAACCCCTTTTCTGTTTTAAAATCAATTTTTACTTTAGTTCCATTTTTTAGTGTAATCTCATGATTGTACTCGTAATCATTTTCTAAAAATGTGAGCATTTGTGCTACTGTTAACTCTGTTCTAGTTTTTAGTAAATTTCCCTTTTTGTCTATATACTTAAAATCTGAATCTAAAATTGTAGGGCTTGTAGTCATGTGACCTTTTTTGATTATGGATATAATATAAATTCTGTAATAATCTGACTGGTTATAATTTTTTTACACTAAACTAATGAATTTAAAATTCTAGCAAGGTTGACATCATTTTTTGTAATTCCTCCTGCATCATGTGTTGTTAGTTCAACCGTGATTCTATTGTATACATTAAACCATTCTGGATGATGATTCATTTTTTCAATTTCCATAGCTGCTCTAGTCATAAAACCAAATGCTTGGTTGAAATTATCAAATTTAAATTCTTTGTGTAGTTTATCATTTTTTACACTCCATTCTGATAATTTTTTTAATTCTTCTCCTATTTCTAATTCTGATAATCTCATCATATTGTATTGTTGTTATTGTTAGATTAAAACATTGATGAATTGTGTATTTTTTTAATTTCTTAATAATTTTACCATAATTTTCCTTGTATTTCTAAAATTAATTTTATATCTTTTGAAATTGTATCTATTGTGTCTAAATCATAATTTGCATTTGTAAAATTTATCGATGTAAAAGTTGCGCCCTCAAAATTTGTATGCCTTAAATTTACTCCACTTAGATTTGTATTTTTTATTTCTGCATTTCTTAAATCTGCATAAAATAAATCAGCTCCACTAATGTTTGCATTGGTAAGATCAACACCATACAAGTCAGTATCCCAAAGTTTTGCATTTGAAAGATCTACATTTTGTAAATCTGCCCCTCTTAATTTTACATTAAATAATATTGTATCACTTAAATCAGCTCCACTTAAATCGGCTCCACTTAAATTTGCGTTATGTATGTCTCTATTTTTAAGATTCACCCCGCTTAGATTTGCATTTGATAAATTTCTTCCAATTAATTCCTCATAATCAAAATTAACTTTTGAAAAATTTCTTTTTTTAAAAATATCTTTTGGTTCCATTTTATTTTCCAGTGAAACATTTCGTTATTATTGTGTTTATGACTATTTTCTTTCTATTAGACATAGTTTATGGAAATATATGTAAAATTAATTCTATCATTTAATGTGAGTGATATGGATTTCCAGAATCAGACATTATTAAAAAACATTAAAAATTCTATTTCTGAGACAGTACCAAAAAAGAAAATAGGTGTTGCTTTTTCTGGAGGTGTTGATAGTACATTAGTTTCAAAAATTTGTTCAGATATGGGATTTGATGTTGTTTTGCTTACTATTGGATTTTCTGAATCTCATGACATTTTATTTTCTAAAGAAGTTAATGAATTTCTAAAATACTCCCATCATATTTTAGAAATTGACAGTGAAACATTTCCTACAATTACTTCTAATATTCGTAATGTGATTGATACTGATAATTTATCTTGGAATGAAAACTGTATTGCTTTTCATTATGTGTCTAAACTTGCAAAAAGTTTGAATCTTGATACTGTGATTACTGGTAACGGTATTGATGAATTATTTTGTGGATATAATGTATATCGTGAAGCTTTTTCTGGAGGTGAAATTAGAATTAACGAAGTTATGGAATTGAAATTAGATAATGAATTAAAAATGATGAAGGCTGTAAATATAGTTGCTTCAGAATTTAATGTAAAAATTCTACAACCTTTACTATCTGCACCATTCATAGAGTATGCAAAAACTGTTCCTATTTCTGAAAAAATTCATAGTTCTGATGATCTATTTCGTAAACATATCGTACGTAAATTAGCTAGTGATGTGGGTGTTCCAGAAATTTCTTGCACTAAAAGAAAAAAAGCATTACAATATGGTTCTAAAATTCATAAATCTTTAGTAAAAATTAGATGAATTTTTTTATTGTTTTCTGAACTGATTTTTCAACATTACTAATAATTTTGGGTGATGCCCCCAGATGTTTTTCTGGTGCAAAAATTGAATCTATTTCATTATTTGTTAATTTTGAATAGAATGCTTTATCGTTTTTAATTGCATCTTTGTAGAACATTCCCTTGTCATTTGCCTCAAATGCAACTCTTTGCACATCCCTGTAGGCCACAAATCTTGGAATGCCTTTTTTGATGAGTGCCTCTAGAACAAATTCTGCAAATATTTGTCCTTTTGTAATGTATAGGTTATCTACAATCCTTTTTTCATTTACCATTAAATTTGATATGATCCTAGTCATTGTTTCTAACATTTCATCAACTAAAATTGAGACTGTGGGAATTACAAATCTTTCATTAGCTGAATTTGAAAGATCTCTTTCATGCCATAGTGGGATGTTTTCAAATGCAACTGCAACTTGACTTCTTACTAATTTGGATAATGATGATACTCGCTCACTCTTTATT
>JACNFV010000214.1 GCA_014384445.1 Candidatus Nitrosopumilus sp.
GCGTCGCAATCTTCAGCCACCACACAGCACCCAGGATCCAGTTGTTCGTACACCGGAATGAATTTTGTGATTAAACCCGATCGTGATTATACTCACCTAAATTCAGTTACTGAGAACGGACAATTTAGAATTCTTGCGTCATGGGAGCCTGAAATTCTTGAATCTAACTCAGACGCAAAAATTATTTTTGACGTCACTGATATTTTCTTAAAAAATAAACCCGTTTCTACAAACTATGAGTTCTCCATTACTCAAGATGATAAATTACTTTTTGAGCAAAATGGAGTGAGTACCGATTCTAAAACAGAACATAATGTTGTAGACTTTACCGTACCTGATAATTTATCCGGGATTGTTAATCTTAATTTTAATAATTTAGGCGGTAATGAGTTTGCAACAACTAGTATTCCCATTATGATTCATAAAAATACGACTAATGACTCTGCTTTAATTCCTGATTGGATTCGTGAGGACGCATTGTTGTGGTCTGAGGAAAAAATTACTGATGATAAATTTACTGACATAATTAATTATTTAATTAAAAATGAAATTATTACAATTTCTGAAAACCAATTTGATGCAATGGAAGTTAACAAAATACCCTCATGGATTAGAACTACTACTGGCTGGTGGACAGATGGTCAAATAGATGACAAAACATTTGTTGAAAGCCTTGAATTCTTAGTCAAAAAAAGCATAATTCCAATTTAATTCATATTTGTTCGATGTTTGAACCAGTTCACTTTAAATTTGAATAATTCAATAACCTGATCACTTTGTTTAAGCCTGAAAATATAATTGAAAGAAAATCAACACTATTTTCTATTGTAGTTGCAGGGGTGATTGCAATTCTAGCTATCCCGATAATCATTCCCCACATGTTACACGGTTACCATTTGGCTCACATCTTTTTGCATGTAGGTGGAATTACACTTGCAGTCTTTATCGCAACACTTGCAATATCTGCTTATTTTAGATTAAGAACAAAACGACTTTTACTTAGTGCAATTGCATTCACTGCTTTCATTGGGGCTGAATCTGCTTTGCTTCTTGACAGCACATGGCCAAATATTTTTGATATTGGATTGATGCCACTAAATGAGGTTGGACACTTGTTGACATTTATTACGTTGGGATTATTGGCAATGGGAGTGTTTAGAAATGATTGACAGAACTCAAAAATTACAGGAACTAATTGATGGCAATCCTGGAATTCAATTCCGTGAAATTATGCGTTCATCTGGATTAAAAAATGGCGTACTATCTCATTATCTAAAAAAGTTAGAAGACAACGGTGTTGTTAAAGTTGTTCGTGGTCCAAGGCAAGTTAGATATTATTCTCCAAACATTACAGAAGAAGAATCAATTGTTATCAAAGCTCTTAGAAAAGAAACTCCACGTGATTTGTTACTTGCACTAATCAAAGATGATGGGTTGGAATTTACTGAATTAGTGAAAGAAGTTAAAAAATCCCCATCAACTGTTTCACTTTATCTTTCAAAAATTGTTGCTGATGGGTTAGTCGAAATCAAAGTCGTTGAATTGAAAAAAAGATATCATATTAAAGTAAGAGGGCTTGTAGACAAGTTAGTTGAAGAACATAGGCCAGGATCACTCGAAAAATCTACATCTGGATTTGAAGATATTATCAACTCCTTCTAAAATTTTAAAACTAAATTATTTGCTACTGGCACTAGGACTGTTTGTATGTTTAATAGCCATTCCACAATTTTCTTTTGCTGAAGTTTCCATTCCAGAACACGAGTATGTTTCATATTTTGATTCTAATGGAGTCTATACAGTAGTTGGTAATGTAAAAAATGATCTTGAGTATGCAATTATTCCAACAATAACTGTTTCAGTAGAAAATAATTCTCAAATATTTTCTCAAACCATTCAGCATGTACCGCTAGCTTCTGGCAATGAAATTCCATTTAAGATTAAATTCTTTGAAGTCTTAGATGATCCGATTTTGCTTCCTGCAGAATTATCTTTTGAAAAAACTTCTCAGCAAGAACTTCCAATTGCAATTCTTTATGATGAAACTTTGGTTACATATGACGATGGTCATCTTACTGGCAGAATTCAAAATACTGGTGACATCACAATTTACAACCCTAAAGTTTTTGCAGTGATTCACGGATATGATCAAGTTTTGGATGTTGGACAAAACATGGAATTCATTGAAAAAATTAATCCTGGTGAAATTGTAGATTTTTCAATGTATCCTGATCCTTCTATCACTGACGATGTTTACTACTACAGTTGTTTTGGAACAATGGATACAACTGTAGTGCCAGGAACTGCAAAAAAAGCTGGCGGTGACTTTGATTTCCGATATGATTCTCCAGGAACATGGTACCATGATCCTGTTTTTGATGATACAGATACAAAAATGAGTATAATTGGTTACAATAGTTTTCCATTAGAAGGATATGCAAATTTTGAATTTTATCCAACTTCAGGTAATGAAAAATTTGATGTCACATTAGATGGCGAACCTGTTAAATTTCTCCAAAGTATGGATGAAATGGGCTCTTGGCATGTGATCTTTAACGTGGATCCCTCAACACAGGGCACATGGGAAATATCTGGTTTCGAAAAGGGATTGCCCCCTGATATGCCTAAAGTCCCGATTTGGATAAAACAAAGTGGAGATTGGTGGTCAACTAATCAAATTGCTGACTCAGAATTTCTTGAAGGAATTAAATTTTTAATTGAAAAGGAAATAATTGAAATCCCATTATTGGAAATGTCTTCTGAAAGTGAATGGAGTATTCCTATGTGGACTAAAGATATTGTTGGTTGGTGGAATGAAGATAAAATTACTGATGATGAATTTTTAAGTATTATTAAAAATCTTGTTGAAAGAGAAATAATTATTATTTAATAGACTTTGTAATTTGAATAATGTTATTATAGAAATTTTAACCAAACAAATTATCTATGTTACCATTACGTGATGAAAATCCCCATCCTCCCGGTTTCAAACCCAAGGTAACTATTGCATTAATTATTGCAAACGTCATTGTATTTTTGTTACAGGTCTTATACACTGGACAATTTTTTGATTTTACAAATCAAAATGCATCTGTAATGTTTTACAATTGGGGTGCAGTTCCAGGTTTCATAACAGGAGAATTCACTGCAGCAAATCTTGGCACAACTACTGTTAGTTCTCCAGAATTTCCTGCACTCACATTACTAACATCCACATTCATGCATGGTGGTTTACTTCACCTTGGCGGTAATTTGCTGTTCTTGTGGATCTTTGGTGACAACATTGAACTAAAATTTGGAAAAATTAAATTTTTAGGAATTTATCTTGCATGGGGAGTTGTTGCTGGACTGGTTCATATTTTTGGTGATATGTCAAGTGGAATACCTGCTGTTGGCGCATCTGGTGCAATCTCTGGCGTACTGGGTGCATACTTGATAATTTTTCCAAAAACTAGAATTCAAACCTTCTTGATGCTGGGATTTTTCTGGAGAATGATGCACATACAGGCACGATGGTTTCTACCATTTTGGTTAGTTTTTCAAAACCTACTTCCGTTCTTTGTTGGCGGATTTGGTGTAGCTGGAGGAGGTGTGGCATATCTTGCCCATATTGGCGGTTTTGCAATAGGTATAGCGACTGGTTATCTGTATAAGAAAATGCATAGATCTGATTTCACATATGGAACAAGATATGGTTATGATTCCGATTCAGATTACAGATAACAATAGTTGAAAGAATAAATCCTTCAATGAATTAAAAAACTTCATGCCGTTGATTACAGTATCAATGTATCCTGGCAGAACACAGGAACAAAAAGAGGAATATGCAAAAGCAATTACAAAATCCGCCGTAGAAATTCTGAAAACAAAAGAAAGTCACGTTATTGTTGTTTTTGAAGACAATCCTAAAGAAAATTGGTTTTTAGCAGGAAGCCAACTTTAATTTTTTCTTTTAATGTTAAAATAAAAAAATCAACTGGATAGTTCCAGTCAACAAACACATCACACTTTTAATCGGTTATTGTTGTTTAATCCATTTTAATATAATAATAAAATGGTCTAACTATAGAATGTACCAATAGTTTACGCTTTTATTCTAATTCTAATATCTAATTTTATGAAAGTAGCAGTAGTACAATTCAAAGCATCAACAAACAAAGAAGAAAATCTTAAAAAAATTGTTTCATACATTTCAAAAGCATCTTCTAAGAATGCGACACTTTGTGCCTTTTCTGAATTCATGATGTTTTACACAAATTCTTCTCAAACTTCTAAAGAGTTAGAAAGTTTATCTGAAAAAATTAATGGGAATTTTATTTCAACTATTTCACAAGCAGCAAAAGAAAATCATATTCAAGTTGTAGGATCATTTTATGAGAAAAGTAAGAGCATAGATCGCGTTTATGACACTTCATTCGTGATTGATCATTTGGGTAAAGTAATCTCTACGTATCGTAAAATTCATCTCTATGACGCATTAGGATTCAAAGAATCTGATAAAATGATTGCAGGCTCAAAAATTGCAAAGCCTGTGGGGACATCCATTGGAAAAATTGGTATGATGATTTGTTATGACTTGAGATTTCCAGAAATGTCAAGAGCACTTGCTGTTGCAGGCTCTGAAGTTTTGATTGTACCTTCTGCTTGGGTTGATGGTCCTATGAAAGAAGAACATTGGATTACAATTAACAAAACACGAGCAATTGAAAATGGATGTTATGTAATTGCACCTGATCAAGTTGGAAATATTTACTGTGGACGAAGTTTGGTTGTTGATCCTTATGGAAAAATTTTGCTTGATATGAAAAAGAAACAAGGAATTGGTTTTGTTGACATTGATTTAAAGAAAGTAAAAGAAATCCGTAAAGTTTTACCATTGTTAAAAAGCAGAAGAATTGATGCTTACTCTACTTTGAAGTCTTAGTTATTCGACTCTCACAATTAAAATTTGCACATTGGTGAGTCCATTTTTGATTTCGTGAATAACGAAAAATTATGATTGGCCATTTACATACATCACATGGTTTCTTTGTAGCTCGCATTCTTGCTTTTTGTAATAAGGGTGATGATGCTTTGCATCCATCATAAAAATTAGAACAACCCATGAAACGTTTTCGTGTGGTTCTTGATCTGATTACCATTAATTCACCGACTTTGCATTCTGGACATGACACTAATCCTTTTTTTGGAGAATTTGTTCCAAGAATAAGATATTTTTTTTCTTTTGATGACCATGAAAGAAACCCATTATTATCCAAGTACTGAGCGATCTCTTTTTTGAAAATCTCTGTTTTAGATTTTGTAATTTTGATTATATGTCGAACAGTAATTTTTTTAATTTGAACTGTTTTTGCTCTTCTTTTCTTCTTTAACATTTTCTGATGTTGATTTTACTAAAACAATTTTTATAGGGAATTTGGTCAGTGAGATTTATGGAAAAGGTTTGTGTTCTTGGCGCTGGTAGCACGAAATATGGAAAATTAGCTGATAGTATAGGCGATATCACTACTCAGGCATCAGTTGCAGCCATAGATAGCGCAGGAATTGATCCAAAAGAGATCAAAGCAGCCTACATTTCTAATGTTTTTGGAGTAGCTGACAAACAGGTACATCTTGGTCCTGTTTTAATGAGTAATTTAGGAATTTCAGATAAACCGTCATTATCAATAGAATCAGCATGTGGAAGTGGCTCTGTTGCCTTTAGAGAGGCATTTGCAAATGTTGCAGCCGGATTTTATGACTGTCTTATTGTTTCTGGTGTTGAAAAAGTAACTCATACTGGAACTGATTGGACAACAACTTACTTTGCATATTGTTCGGATTTCTTTTATGAGGGTCAAGCTGGCGCATCATTTCCGGGACTTTTTGCATCTATGGCAAGAGCTTACTTGACAGAATTTGATGCAACTGAAGAAGACTTTGCAAAGGTTGCAGTAAAGAACCATCAAAACGGGTTGCTAAATCCTAAAGCCCACTTACAAAAAAATATTACAATTGACGACGTAATGAACTCTGCAGTTGTTGCAAGTCCACTAAAACTTTATGACTGCTGTCCTTTCTCTGACGGTGCAAGTTCTGTAGTTCTTTGCTCTGAAAAATTTGCTAAAGCACACGGTGGTGATTATGTAGAAGTAATTGGCTCTGGTAGAGGTGGATCACCTGCTGCACTACAAGGACGTGAACATATGACAACAATACCAAGTACAAAAATTGCAGCAAAAGCTGCATATGACATGGCCGGTATAACTGCAAAGGATGTAGATTTTGCAGAAGTACATGATTGTTTTACAATTGCAGAAGTTGTTGACACTGAAGATTTAGGATTCTTTGGTAAAGGACAAGGCATTCAAGCTATTCGTGAGGATAGAACAAAATTAAATTCTGACATTTCAATTAATCCCTCAGGTGGTCTTAAATCAAAAGGACATCCGATTGGTGCAACAGGTGTTGGTCAAGTAGTAGAAGTCTTTGATCAACTAACTGGAAAAGCAGGTGCAAGAACTGTTAAAGATGCAAAAATTGGTTTAACTCATAATTTCGGTGCAACAGGTGCAAGTTGTGCAGTTCATGTATTTCAAAGTGTGTAAAATGTCTGTTAAGGAACAATTTATTGAAAATGTAAAGGAAGGCAAGGTCTTAACTCACAAGTGTACTAGTTGTGGACTACTCCATCTTTCAAATGTCTATTATTGTGAAAAATGTGGCAGCAAGGGATTTGAGGATTCTATACTAAACGGCGTAGGCTCAATTGCGACCTATACTATAATCACAGTGGCTCCTGCAGGATTTGAGAAATATACCCCATATGCTTTTGTTATACTTCAATTAGATGACACAGATTTGAGAATTTCTGGATTTATGGGTGGAATTGCAACCCCTGCAGATTTACCTGTTGGTACAAGAGCTAAAATTGTTGATTTTGATGAACGCGGAATTATTGTTGAAAAACAGTAAAATAATTTATTTCAATCATTAAAAAAAATCAGAACTATTTCTTAATTATTTTGTAAATCTGATTATTTTATGTCTGTAGAAATAACATGTGGTAAATGTGGTGAAAAGATAGTTACTATGAAGATGTTAAAATCTTTAAAAGATGTATTGAATCCTTCTGATGGCAAGTGCCCATCTTGTGGACAAAAACTTTCTACATCTGAATTTTCATTAGACGTTCAAGAAAAATGATCCTAGCAAGATCTTTTTATTAAATTTTTTATTATTTTGTTCAAAAAAATTGCTCTAGTCACAAGTCTTATTTACTCCTTAAGTTAGTTTTAGTCATGACAATGAGTGAAGATGAATTGACAATGGATTTAGATTCTGATGATGATGTAGATTTAGATTTAGATTCTGATATGGACGATGATTCTGATCCAAAACGTGGCGGTATTTTACAATCTACCTCAAAACGTGTGAGAATGATATTCTCTGTTATGGCAAGTCCTAATAGAATTGATATTCTTAGAATTTTAAATTCAAAAGGCCCTTTAACTTATTCTGAACTAAAATCATTGGCAGGATTCAAATCTAAAAAAGAAAGTGGAAAATTTGCATATCACTTAAGAAAATTACTTAGACAATCACTTGTGGCACTTAACAAATCTGAAAGGCGTTATACCATAACAAATCTTGGAAAACTTGTTCTGAGTTTAGCTCGACAAATTGAGGAAAGATCCATTATTGAAAGTGGAAAAATGTATGTTAGAACATCCGGTGAATCCATTGAGGAGTTTAATTCCCATAAAATCATTCAATCATTGGTTCGTGAAGGCAGTCTTCCATTAGAATTAGCACAAAAAATTACTGAAGAAGTTGAAAATAGAATTTACAAATATCAAATTACATATCTTACAGGCGCAATCATTCGAGAAATGGTAAATTCAGTCCTTTTAGAGCACGGTCACGAAGAATATAGAAATAAACTTTCACGACTAGGCATGCCTGTTTATGATGTCCAAGAAATGGTTTCTAATCTGGATGATGTTGATAATGGTGCTGAAGGTATTTTGTTTAATGCTGGACAAAGAATATTTGCTGAACGTTTGCTAACTAATGTTTTACCAAAAGATGTAGCTGACTCTCACTTGTCTGGGGACTTGCATATTTCCAATCCTGGACTTTGGTCTATGATTCCTGACACACTATTTGTTAATGTTAAAGAATTAATTGATGATGGAATTGATCTTGGTGGCAAATA
>JACNFV010000106.1 GCA_014384445.1 Candidatus Nitrosopumilus sp.
GTGGATCTGACCATACATTCCATACTTGTTCCAGTGTGAGTTTTAATTTTGAAGCATAGATAGAGTCGATAAATTCCAGTTTGATGTGTGGAAAGTCCTTAATTGTAGGATCTTCTTTAGATAAATCCCATTTTTTGAACTCATTTTCGATATGTACTGACTCATCGTCATGAATCTCATATGCGTCTTTAAGATAGATTCTATGTCCTTCAACACAATCTAATGTTCCGACATACATTTCTGCATAAGATATTTCATCTGTAGATTTGTCTTTCATGATAAATACTAGTGGAGAATCTTTATAGAATTCTAGACTCTCAGCATTTTTTTCCACTTTTATGAATGCATCATTACGATTATTACTCATTTAGAACAACTCCCCCATCAAAACAATCCTTACAAATCCAGTTTGGCTTTTCAGAATCTTTTTCCAATATACTCCATTGGTTTTCCACCTTGATTTTTTCCCATCTATTCTCAAGTAAAATTCTTTTTTCATCTATTAGTATATCCCACTTGCTTTGCAATCTGGGAGTAAATCGAGGGTCATAGAAAAGTACGACCCTAGTTGAATTGCACTTTGGACAATACACAGGGTATCCTGGAGATATTGATGCTATCATTACCTTTTTTCTAAGAGGTTGATTATGACTCATTTTCACCCTCCTGAGATGTTGTTCCTAAAACAAAAGTGACCAGAAACTCTAATCCCGCTGAAAGTTTACCGTAGTGCATTCCAGCATCGCAATACTTGACAAGAATCAATCTAATCTCTTCAATCATTTTTACAAATTCATCATCATCTGCTAGATTGCGAGTTTCTCTTAGTTGAGATGTTGTTTTGTAAAGCGCTACAGCCAACGCTCTTTTTGCAATGTCTGGAGGTACCCCATCTTTATACATCTTAATCCAGAGACCAAGAAACTGCGGTGCCAGCTCATTTTGTATCAAGTCACTGTATTTTTTTTCAATGTATCTTGTCACTGAAGCCATCAATTACCCTCCTTCCAAAATTCATTGTAGTAATCCTTGAGACTCCTATTGTTTAGAGATATTTTTTCTGAATCATCTGGATTGACTTCAGGGTGTTTCCATTTTGCCAGGACATACACAATTCCCGTCTCTGTCTTTACAGAGTCGTGTATCAGATAACCTTGTGAAATTGCTTTGTTCAGTTCTACAGTATCTTTCTCTATAGTATTGGCTGTGAATGTTACTGGTCTGTGAATAATCTCTATGAGAGTGTCTTTTGATTTTGTCAAATTGACTCCTCCACAAGATCATAGACAGTCTCACTTTGGCATACGGGTCTACCAACTGGCAGAACAAGACACCTACTGCAGAGAATGCAGAATGATGTAACCAATATGTCCTCAGATTCTATCTGAATGCTCTGTGTCTTTTTGTGAATGTTCTCAAGCAGATACTGAACGGTAGCTACCTTTCTTTCGATGTATTCTGCTACACTTTTTTTACCCTCTTTGACCAGTTCATCGTTTTGATCATAGTATGACTGGACTAGATAGGCGGCATTCTTTTTTGTGTTGTTTTGAAATTGATTTTCTGTTTTGTGTTCGGACATGACACATAATGTACAGCATGATATTTAGGGGTTTAACTACACTTAATCGTAGTATATTATTATTTAGTATCACTTAACTTTTAGGCGTAGATAATAATAATTTTTGGATAACATATAGGTTATTTTCATAGATGACGGTTTTAAAATTAAGAGTATTTTCAGGATCAGATTTTCTAAACTCATTCAAAGTTGCAAGTTCAGTGATGCCATCTGTTCTAAATCCAACTGAAGAGCAATAGATTGCATCAAGTAACATTGCACCGTGCTCACCGTTTTTGATATCAGTAATCATATGGAAAAAATTTATAGTATCTTTTTTACTAATAGGATTTCCACTTGATTTGTTTATCGCAACTGCAACATACACGCCATTATCTTTTATTGCAACTCCAACCTTGTGCTCATTATTTAGTCCTGAAACTATAATGTTAGTTAGAACTTCACAATTAGGATACAAGCTTGATACATACGCATAAAACCTGTACTGAGCATATTTGCCTATACTATCTTGTTCACATTTTACAAATATCTTGTGCAATAATTCTAAAGACTCATTATTCATACTTTGAAGTTTTTGATACGTCCTACCTTTTGTAGCAAGTGGTGATTTACATTCTTTAGCAATTAATCCCAAAATAAAATCAGGCAAATTATAATTTTTAAGAATTTCAGCAAATGCACCATCTTGCATTCTACTAAATTCAGGGAATCCTTTGTTAACCATAATACTATCTCATTTCCTCTACCGTATCTTTGTCATAAAATTTGGGATTTTGAATTAATTCTCGAAATTTAGAACAGGTATGTTTTATTGCCAAACATAGGTTGATTTTTTTTATTTTCTCATCACCAAAATCATTTGTAAAAATAAAAAAATCATTGAATTCCCAGTTTTTTATCACTTTTACTCGTGGTCGGAGTTGTGGCTGCATTCATTGCTTTTGAAAGTAATTCATCAATTGAATCCTCTGAAGATTTCAATTGGATTGAAACATAATCTTCTGAATCCATCTTTGTGCTTCTTTTTACAATAGAGACTTCCTTTGCATTTGATTCGTTTTGTACACTCATTGTATTGTACATGTGCCCAAAAGATAATAATAATAAGCACATAGTATCCATACTGTACATACTATGAAATCGATGGTTAATCAGAGAATTCACATTGCTCCAGTTGGCTTTGAGATTGACAGGATTGTTATCCCTGCAGAGCAAATGAAGGCAGATTTGGTGTATCTGGTTGTTCATGATAATCTATCAGATGACAAGGCAGGAAAATACCATCTAGAAATTCAAAAAGAACTCAAAAAGAAAAAAATCAAAACAGAAACAGTGTATGCAAACAGATTTCAATTATTTGACATTATTCGAGTAATCAAAGAAGTTATTCAGAATCACAGAAAAGATGAATTTTATGTAAATGTTGCAAGCGGTTCCAAGATTCATGCAATAGGATGTATGATGGCATGTATGATATTTGATGACAGAAAACGCATACATCCATTTTATCCGCAGGCAGAAAGTTATCCAGTATACAAAGCAAATGAACAGCAGACGTATGGGGTTAAAGAGATTTTGGGATTACCAACATATCAATTACTCACACCAAAACCAGATTTGCTTGCAGCACTAAAAATTATCAAAGAACATGATGGACGGATACAGAAAAAAGTTTTGGCAAAAGAGGCAGAGGAGAGAAAAATTCTAAACATTGGTGCAAGAAAAGAGAATCACAGTAATGCCCTCTTTGCAAGTCTTGATAAAAAAATAATTCAGCCACTGCTAAATACTTGGGGATTTATTGAAGAGGAAAAAATCGGAAAAAATAGATGGATTTATTTTTCTGATGATGGTAAAAATGCATCAGAATTTTTGTTTTGATCAGATAAACCCATAACGTCTGCAACCAATGCAAAGTGGTTTTACATCAACTCTCATCATTGCATAGTGGTCGCATTTGAGACATTTTCTCTGAATCATCCAGTCTAGTCCTTGTTCAAACATGTTCATAAATTATAATGGTTTTTGAGTTAATTATGTGGCAGGGATACAGTATGGATACTGTACATACTATCTTTGATTCATAATATGATCAAATAGTGTAACAATGTATGATGCGTTTTGAGAGATTTTTGAATAGTTTCCAGGATGAAATCGTTCAGATTCTAAATAATCCAATGATGATCTATAGACCTTTACAAACTCCTCTTTTGGTATTACACGTGGAGTAGTAATTGTATCTGAATCAATTCTAATTGCATCAATTGCTTTTTTTGCTTCAAATGGAACTTTGTCATGTATAGTCACAAAATCAATCTTACTGGATAGTAATTCGTCCAGTCTAGTCCAGAATTCATCGAATTTCATACTCGTTTGTACTATTTTTCGGAATAAAAGATTATGGGTAAAATTACAGTATGTATAGTATGCATACTGTAGACATGATAAATAATAGGTAAAAGTGCAAAATTAAACCATGAACTCAATTACACTATTGCACAATTGGTTTGTTGTTTCCAAAGTGGGTGAAAATCCCACAACCCCTCCTTTTTTTTCCAAAGTTGCAGTAGAGAAAAACAATTCTATTTCTGGAGAGTACCATTAGAAATGTTTTCTTTTAATGATAGTCAAATGATAGAGTTTGGAAGATTCACAGTATACCAATCTCTAAAAGAAATGATAGATCAAGGCGATGACATTAACAAGGTAAACTTTGAAGAGTTGGCTGAAAATACTAAAAGAAATATCGAGAACAAAGGCATCCTAGAGATCATTGATGAAATCATAAGAGACTCAAGTAAGGACATACAATCAAAAAAAGATTCGCCGTTTGGAGAGTTTGTAAATTGAATATTCATCATAATTCCCCACATCAAATCCTTATTCAAAAAATTAATAGTTCTGAATTATCCAGACAAGACATAATTTCAGATGTAAAGTATCAAGACATTACATATCACATGGATAATAGAGACAAGACAGTATACATCAAAGAGCACGCACAGATTGATTTTCTAAAGGCAATGAATGAGATGGAAAATTTAGACTGGAATTATGAAAATAATTACATTACTTTTGTCAACAACAAGACTAAAGAATGTGTTCAGTTTCTTCGAAAATCAAAAAATAATTGGTATGCCGAAGTTCCAATTAATGATGGACCGAAATGGGATGGATACGCATGGAGTTGTGATACAGAATCAAAACCAATAATGGATATGCTAAGACTATACTTTGAGGAAGTCCCATGGTTTGGAATGCTTTCCTGGAAGATGAGGAGGTTCAAGCATTGAAAGGACCTCTAATGAGTGATTTAGTCGATACAATAAAGGAAATTAGAACAATGCGCCAAAAGGACGGCAATCTTGACGGGCTAAAAGCAAGAATTGTAGTGCTACGTCGCGAAATAAAATCAGTGGAATCAAAATATCTTGAACTGTGGAAAAAATTCAACAAAAACAATGACTATGCCGAATCGTTTCTCGGAATAAATTCACAATTGTCATTTCTGTATTTGAAATTAGGAGAAATTAACCCAGAACTTTCCAGGTATATTCATCCACTAGTACTCAAACAAACAAAACTCAGATTCGAATATCTCAGACTGGAAGAAAAGTATGAGAATTCAAGTGAGATTCTGAAAGAAAGAAAGAAACTTCGAAATGAAAAAAATGACGTATTCAATAAAAGAATTCGTGAAGAGTTTGAATTGTTACGCCCTCAATCAATTGCATCCAGTCGCACAGAGTTGGCAATTGCAAGAGGTAAATTTCTGGAATCATGGAAAGAATATGGCCTAAATTCCAATATTGAAGAAAAGGTTCTAAGAACTAGTGGGGAATACGCCAAGATACTATCCATAGTGAAAGATCTAGAAATCAAAATCAAGGAATTGAGAGAAACTAAACCATATCTCAAAATGCTGAGGGAGAATTACATCAGAGATTCAATTTTAGAGGAAAAATTCTTGGAAAGTCAAAGAGGAGTATCTATTGGCTAAACCAACGTGTCCTAGATGTAGCAGCAAAAATCAAGTAAAGATTCTGTATGGCTTGCCAAGATTTAATGAAGAGATGGAAAAAGACATTGATGAGGGGAAAATTGTCTTGGGAGGATGCTCCATTGACTTGGATTCTCCAATATGGAGTTGCAAAGATTGTTTTCATAGATGGGGAAATCAAAATGGATGAAATTAAACCATCATGTCCTGAATGTAAAAGCAATAGCGTCGCATGGATTTTTTGGGGATATCCTGGAGACATGGACTGGTATCTCAAAGCAATTAAGGACAAGGAAATTGTTGGCGGTGGATGCTGTATATCAGATGATGATCCAAAATGGGAATGCAACGACTGCTATCACCAGTGGGGAGAAAGAGATGACGATTAATTTTCAATTACAGTATGTATAGTATGCATACTATGTACCTGCCATATAATACTCTCCAGGCACAAGTTATTCTATGAATATACAAAAAATAGCATTAGACTCTTGTGTCGTAATTGACATTTTAGAGAAACCCAAAGTCGCCTCTGGACTCAAAGCCCGTCTTAGAGGCAAATCAATCACCATAGTATTGTGTGATGTAGTATTACAAGAGGTTCAAAGAGTGAGAGGTCTATCTCCACAAATAATTATTGAAAAAATCTCAAGAATACTTGGACGAAAAATAGAACTTGAAGAAATTGATGAGCAAAACAAAACAGCAGCAGAGCAAATTACAAACCAATTTCAAACTTGCCATAACGGAGATAACAAAATCTTGAGTCTATGTCAAGCAAAAGACTTTGTCTTGGTGACATTTGATAGGATGCTTCTAAAGGCTTGCTCATTTGTCGGCGTTGCAGCATTTCATCCTTTGATGGCAGGAGGAATTTAAAATGAAACCTGTAATGTATCCAAGAATAATTCGAGAGTTTGAGGATGAACGAGATGAACCAATGATTTATGGAGATAGGTCATGACTGTTTTATTTAGATTAAAAAACAATTCACATGAGGATAGCATTGCATTCTCTTTTACAAACCTAAAAGAAAAGTTGGAAGAGCATCAAAAGGAGAATGAAAATTGAAATTTTTCAAACTACCACAAAAAGAATTAGAGTATATAGCTACCCTCAAGTGGGACTCATTAATGAAATATTTGGAAAACAAATACGGAATTGAATACAAAGAAGAAGTCAAAAAAAGACTATCCAATGTTATTCAAAAAAGAAGGACTGAAAAAGTACTTTCTAAAAAAATGTCAATAAATGATGAACTAAGGGAGACATGGAAATGAAATTAGAATCTATTCTAAAAATTATCAATATGAAAAATATCAATCATGGCATTGATACATTTAACAAACTAGTTCAAGATTTTGGAGAATCCATGGATACAATGACCCGAGAAATGTCTGCAGACATTGAAAAATCAAACAGGGATTCTGAGGCCAGGGAGAGAAAGAACAAGGAAAATCTAGATAAAATTTGGGGGACAAAAAATTGAGGTGCAAAATTTGTCAAATCGCTCACAGGAATACAAGTAGATTTCAGTCATGGGAAGAGCAAGTTTGTAGATTATGTAGTAACACTTGTGATTATTTTTCTTGGAATGGAAATTATTTGCATGAATATTGGAGTGTAAGAAATTGAAGTGTCCTAATTGTAACAAAGGATGGATTGCAGAAATCCTTTGGGGATATCCTGAAGATGTAGAGTCTATCAAAGAAGAATTAGAGAAAAAAGAGATTGTTCTTGGAGGATGTTTAGTTACAGAAAATGATCCAACGTGGGAATGTAATGATTGTAATCACAGATGGGGATATGCAGATCACAATGATGAGAATAAAACAGATTCTTTTGATTATGACAAAGGATTCAATATCGAAGAGGTATACGACCAATGACTGGTCAAGCAAAACCAACTTCTGGACTAGTTGGAATTTTCATGTTTATTTCAGGAATAGGATTAATGATTATTGCAAATGGAATAGACCTTGTCTCCGGAATAGGGTTTTTGTTTTTTTTCATTAGTATAGTAATTGCATTAATTTCAATCACTTGGGGAATTGCAGGTACTGCAGATAAAACATTAAGACAATTTACAGGAGATTCAGATTGAATAAAATTAGCAAAGTATTCTTTTGGATGTTTGTAATTATCCTTGGATTTGTAAATCCGTTGATCAGTTTTGGATTGGTAATTTTATATTATTTGCCTGGAATCGTTCAAGAATTATGTCAATCATGCAAGGAAGGATGTCAAGGAGTCAACACGTCTGAAGAATATTCCACATATGAGGAAGAGGAGGAGCAATTTACTTCAAGAAAGAAACGAGTTGATAGAAAAATGGATTCGTATTCAGAGGATACATTGGAGGGTATGAAATGATGGAACAGTGGAGTAGAGAAGAACTCATGAAAGGTCTAAGGGAGTTAGTTACAGAAATTAGTTCTTTAGAAAAGTCAGAAGATTTTGATGATAAGAGTGGTGGTGTACGCACTACAACTGAGGATGCTTGTATTTACAAAGATATTCCACCATTTAATCATGATTTAGAATATGGTG
>JACNFV010000123.1 GCA_014384445.1 Candidatus Nitrosopumilus sp.
GAATTAGTAATTGGAAAGAAGGAGAAACCAAGGAGATAGAAATGGCTGAAACAAAAAATTTACTATTATTTAGAAAATGGGATTTATCTGATATCGAAGTTGTAGATCCTGGATTAAAAACTGCAATCTCTTTGAGAAAACAAATTTTACCTTATACTTTTGGTCGTTCTGCATTAAAGAGATTCAATAAAGCTGAAGTTAACATTGTTGAGAGACTAATCAATAAATCAATGCACTTTGGGAAAAAATATGCAAAAAATACTGGTAGGATGACTGGTAAAAAAACTAAATTAGTTAATACAGTAAAAACTGCTTTTGATATTATTGAATTAAAAACGGGACAAAATCCCATTCAAGTTTTAGTTAAAGCAATAGAATTTTCTGCTCCAACTGAAGACACAACTAGAATTGTTTATGGTGGTACCACATACCATGTATCAGTTGATGTTGCACCAATTAGAAGAGTTGACATGGCTTTGAAATTTATTGCTGATTCAGTAAAGGAAGCAACATTTTCTAATCCTAAACCAATTGAAGAGCATTTAGCTGAACAATTAATTCTTGCAGCAAACAATGATTCTAACTCACCATCAGTAAAGAAAAGACACGAGTTAGAACGTATTGCACAAGCATCAAGATAGAATTCTTTCAAATCTATTTTCACCAAATCATTATATTCTAAATTACTTGAATTAATTTCAAGTAGCCCGATAGTCTAGTGGTCAAGGATTCTGCCCTCTGGATCTCAAGAGTGGATAGGCGGAGACGGCAGTTCGAATCTGCCTCGGGCTACTGTAAAATTATTTTATTCTAACTTCATGTATGGCAGTTGCATAATCACACTTTGCCTTTAATCGCATGTATGGAATTAATTTGTAATTAATTGAATACAATTCATTTTCTCTCAGTAAAATTCCTTTTAGCACCAATGAAACTAACCCTCTCGATGCAATTGTAATTGTTGTATTTTTTTCCTTACAAACTTTTTCACGTTTTTCTTGAAATTGTTTTAGTGAAAATGTAATGTCATTAATTTCTAAAATTAAAGGCCAAATAATTTCTGCCCAAACAAATCTTCTGTTTTCTGTAGCTGCTGCATATTTCCCTTTTTCACTCAACATTAATAAGATCTGCAAAAGCGGTTATAACTGAATACTTGTCTCAAAAAGAAATTCAAGAATCATTAGATTTGTTAGAAAAAGATTGGGATTTTGATCCTATCTTAAGAAAATTTGTACTTGGTAAAATTACTGATGTATCTGATTTTGCAATCAAAGTCAAAGATGTAATTTTTCATGTCCCTTATCTTAATTCTGAAAAAAAATATATTTTATGGAAATGTTTTTGGCCTGATTGTCATAACTGCTGTGATAGACAAGGTAGATTACCATTAACTTCTGATGATTTAATCACAATTGGAAAAGGTTTGAAATACAAAAACACTGCTGATTTTATTAAAAATGAAACTCTAACTGTAACATATGATGAACCTGGTCCATCTGGACAAATGACTACAATGACTACAATTAACCTCAAAAGAAAAACTGATGAAACTGCTGAAGAAGATGGAACCCACATCTCATGTCGATTTTTAGATGATGCAGGTGCATGTAGTATGCATCCTGACAGACCTGGAGTTTGTTATCTATACCCATTTGCTAGCTGGTTAGAAAATGAACAAGGTAAAGCACGTGTGCATGCAACTTATCAATTTACAGGTGATTGCCCTGGATTTTATCTTGCAGATAATTTAGATCAAATGAAAGAAGAACTTCAAGCATACTCCACAACAATTTACGATTATAACATGGCATCAAATCGAACTAATAGAGAAGGATTTAGTGCTGTTAGTTTTTCTTAGAGAAAAACATACTCATTAAAAGAAATGATTACAAAACCTTTCTATGGAAAATATTACAATTAGGGAATCTACTTATGATGATATCCCATCACTTCTTGAATTATTGTATGAACTTGGAAGACCAAAACCACAAAAAGATAATGAACTTGAGAAATTTACAGCATTACTAAAAAACTACATGCAAGAAGATGATAAAAAAATTCTAGTTGCTCAAATTGTTAATTCAAAAATTATTGGTATGATAAGTATCGTATTTCTATCTCGATTGAATCAAAATACATCTGAAATGTATATTCCTGAACTGATTGTTTCACAAAATTATCATTCTAAAGGAATTGGAAAAAAACTGATTAATTTTTCAATTGAACTTGGAAAAGAGAAAAAATGTCATAGAATAAGACTAGAATCTGGAAATCAGCGTATTGAATCCCACAAGTTTTACAAGCATTTAGGATTTGAAGATTCTAGTATTTTCTTTACAAAAAATCTTTAAGCAAATTATGCTTTAGCAACTTTTAGTAAATCTGCAATTTTTATTTTCATTCCAAACCTATCTTCATTCTTTTTCATGTAACGGAAAATTGCAATAAAATCTGGCAATGCCTTTAGGAAACTAAAGTTTTTCTGAATCTTTGCATGTACAAAATTAAAGACTTTGGCATACACCTTGTAGTGTTCTTCAACTGCTTTTTCATATGCTGCAAAGTCATGCATATTTTCAAGAAATATGTCGACACACTGCATTGATGGAATAATTCCTTCACCAAGTAATGCATAGACTGTACCGATTGATTCTCCGACCCCTACTACTTTACCTGAATAGTATGGTTTGCATTTATCTGGAGTTGCTAATCTAATTGGACGACCTTTTGTTTGAACAATTTTACCGCCGTGTTTTTTCAAAAATCTATCAGTTGCTTTTATGTGATCTTTATTGTAATCACCTGCACCAATATGTGCAAATTTCTCTCCTAATGGGAAATACCAAAAATATCCTGACATTCCTGGAAATGGCTCAATGTAAAAGTCATCATATGGAACTTTGTCTTCGTATTCCACTTTGTATTCATAAGTTGGTAAAAAGAAATCTTCTTTCATCTTTGGCAAGTATACTCTGTTAAATCCAGTACAATCAACAATCAAATCATATTCTTTTTCTAACTCTTCTAGTTTTGGAGCTTCACCGTAAATAATTTTTGAATCTTTAATGAAATCTTTGATTAATCCTAATTTGTTATACGTACATAATCCCTTTAAGCCAATATCAAATTTAACATTATCATTCATTTTTACATGCATTTGTTTTCCATCATGAATTAGAAAGTCATCAAAATCTCTTCCAGTTTTTTTACAAAATTGTGTTAATTCTGACTTTATTGTACCCCATGCACAAATTGAATCATGTTTTTCCTCTATGGCTCTCTCATAACCTGTTACATCATGTTCTGAATCTTTTAGTCGAGCCATCAAATAACTTCCAGCTACGCCCATTCCCATTACCGCAATCTGCAAGATACTTTTGCACTTTCTACCTCTAATAAATAGACTATCTGAAATCTAAATTCATAGCACCAGTTAGCATAATTTGCCACTAGTACAAGTTGGTAGTGCCCGTTATATAGAAAAATTGACTTTATATAATTACAAGACCAAGTCTCTCATCTGTAACACTAGTTTCAGATCTTAAGACAAAATCACTGTCATCAGAAACATGGACACTTTCTGATCTTAAGTGACATGGGCTCTCATCGGATCACCTTTTTGGTATTGATCTTAAGCCCATCGGTCTTATTTTTTTTAATTTTTAAAAAAGGGATAATATCTATGGGTAATAGTGTATCATTATGCAAACAATCGCTGTAGTTGCAATTGTAATTGCAGTTGGTGTGTTTATTGGAATTATAGCGACTGCTGATTATGGTGATTTTGTCAAAGAACGAGAGTTGAGAAATCTAGAGTTATCATACTATGAACTTCAGCAGAAAATAAAGCAATGTGAAGAATTATCTGGATATTCTCAAGAAACATGTAACATTGAATTAAAACGATTTGAAGAGTCTCATGAAAAAATGATTGTAAGGTATGAGGGTTTTACCGGATTGGAAGTTTATCGCATGGCAAAGGATGGAAAAAATTCTCTACTTCAAAGCAATGATTTTTGGGATTCCTATGAGGAGAAAATTCAGAATTGTCGTGAAATCTGGATTGGTAATGAGGAACAACTCAATTCATGTATTACACAAGTTCATGTTGATTTAGATATTTAAAATTAATTCTAGTGTTATTGTCCAGAAATTAAATCCCAAACAAATCCAATTATTTCTTTAATCATGTGTTGTATATCTCAAAAACTAGTTAATTTTGTGGGTAAATTACCTGTGACTTTGATCGAACCAAATTTTGACATATGTGGTTAATTCTAAATTTTACAATCAGTACTGTTGCAAGGCGTTTGTAAGATTTGTAGAGGATTTACTATAGTTGAACTATCTAAAGTCAACATTTCTTATGATTTAGAAACTAAAATTGCATATATTTGCTCAACGTGTAAAAATCACTACTAATTTTCCAACTATAATTACAAATTATTTACAAATATTCAAAATTTTCAGTGAATATTAATTCCAAAATATTACTTGTTTGCCTTTATGTAATATTTCATAAACCATTTCAAAAAATGAATCGAATTATCATTTAGTTATGATTTTTCTAGTGATTTGAAATATTCTACAGTACTAATTGTTAAAAAATAAAAATGAGTATTTAATTTCCAGTAGAATCAACAAGTCGGTCTAAATCATATTCAGCCCAACGTTCTCGAATCAACTCCATATTACGTTGAATCCCCTCATCAAGTAATTTAGCATCTTGATAAAAATTCTGAACAATACCATATCTATCAGCATACATGTATGCAGCTTCTCGTAAAAAATCATGTAAAGACCAATCAGGATTAAGTATTCTTTGGTCCTTTAGCATATAGTATGTGTACATTAATGGAATATCTTTGATGATTTTTGCAGCAGATTTAGCATCATCAGTTGCATGTATCGTCGTTCTAATATTGCCATCAGGATCATCATCTTCAATATTAGATTTAGAGGTAGAATCAACAATTTTTAATGCAGACTTATTTTTTTTGATTTTTGACTTTGATGGAGTACCATCAAGATTCATCTTATGAATTCTAGTGGAATGAACTGTTGCCCCACTTTCATTTAGAATGTCTTTATCACATTCAACACACCGAAATTCACGATTATTTTTAGTAAATTCAATGAAAGGATTATTTTTATTAAATTTGATAAATTTTTCAGGTTTTTTAGCCAATTAACAACATCACCATAGACTAATTAGAGCATATGATCTATTTAAATATCGATATTATATCGATCTGTATTAGTCACATATATCGATTTAGCGATATTAATCGATTATAAATTAGATAACAGATGTCAAAGTTACTTTAACTGTAATTAAAAAAATAAAGAAATCACCAAAAATAATTAGGAATTGACAAAAATACCTTCAAGATTGATAGATTACATAATTAATTTGAAATTTTAGTTAAAGATAGATTGATTATTGTAATGATGGCAGACATATTTTCTAGCCCCATCACTAGTTCCAAATTCTAAATTTTTACAAAACCCGCCAACAGCATGGTAAGAAATCCCGAGTACCGGACTAAAACTTCAACGATGCAATTGAGTTTTTAAGATTTCTACACTTTCTATGTTTCTCTAAAATTAATCTAAACTATTACTCAATCAATATTGCAGGTTTGAATGGCCTTGCATGTCTTGCTTTTCCTTTCGGATCATAAATGTCTGAATCACTTTCTGAATAAACCGTAATCTCCACTCCAAATTCTTTCTTACCCATACTGGATAATTCAGATGACAAAAATTCTTTTTCATCAAATGAATCGGATTCAAGCTTCATTTTTTTAATCTCTTCTGATTCTGAATGCAAATCTTTTATTACTTTTTGGATATAGTCTGGCATTTTTTTAGCATCGGTAGTTTGAGGATCTGCAATCAACTCTTTCATTACCACTCCCATGTTATTTTGACCCCCTACCATAATTCCCAAAATTTTTCTATAAACTTTGGATTTGAATTCATCCGAGTTTACATAAATTACAATTTTTTGTGGAGTAATTTTTGTTATTTTTAAAATATTTACAATGTCATCGACTGTTGATTTTAGTAATTCCTCGGATTGAATTGACGTGGCATCTATGTTTTCTTTTGAAAATTCAGGCCATGCTGATTTTGACGCAAGATCCGTATATCCTAGTTTTTCCCACATCTCTTCTGCAATATGTGGTGCAAATGGGGATAACATTGCAACACGAGCAGAATTGATATGATGTAATATTCCTGAAACGTTATCTCTTCCTTTGGCCTCAACTCTCTTTGCATACCAACTCAAATCAGATTCAAATGAAAATAGTATGTCCTGAAGACCTTCACGCAGCCTCATTTTTTCAACTGCTTCTGTAATTTGTGCTATTCTTCCTTGAGTTCTTGATAAAATCCACCTATCTTCAGCCTCCCAATCGCCTATTTCTGATGCTTTGAGGTTACTGCACTCTTCTAGAAGGGACTCTAGCTTGTTTTGAATACCATATACTGATTCCATGTTGAAATCAGCATCCTGAAGTAATTCAGCTGATGAGATAATTGCTAATCTGATTGGGTCTGCTCCATGATCTTTAATTGCAGTTCGAAGCGGTATGATATTTCCCATACTTTTACTCATTTTTGCACCATCCATCATCACAGAACCATTAACAACAATTTCTTGTGGCCATAATTTTTTCTCAAATATTGCAACATGGTTTAAGACAAAAAATGACAAGTGATTTTGAACTAGGTCTCGTCCTGAATGTCTTGAGTCAACGGGATAAAAATACTCGAATTCTTTTTTGACCGTCTCAATCACATCTTCAGATAATTTTGATGTACTAACAGCTAGTGAGATATCTCCCTTGCCTAATAAAATATGATCAAAGAATTCTTTTGTAAGATTTTCAGGTTTTAGTGTTCCATCGTTTACAAATCGTGAAATTGTATAGTATGCCATGTATATGACACTATCCGAAAGTGACTCTACAATCCAATCTTTGTCCCATGGAAGTTTAGTTCCCAACCCCTGCTGTCTTGCACAAGCTCGTTCATGTAACCAATCAATCACCTCTTTGAATTCTGTTGTAATTTTATTTGGTAGGATACTCATCTCATCAAAACAATTTCTTGCAAGTTCCTTCCATTCTTCATCTCCGTAATTCAAAAACCATTGATTGTTCAATATTTTTACAACACATTCTGCACCACATCTACAATGTACTGGAGAATTTTCAAGTACTGGAAATTTTTCTAGATGATTATTTTCTTGTAGCCATGCTCTTACTTTGTCTCGACCATATTGCACTTTTTCATTATTGAATTGTTCACATTTTTCATTTAACTTTCCATCTGTGAATTCTTTGAGATACAATTCTTTTGTAGCTTCTTCTAGTTTTTCATCTGTTTGATTTGAAACTCCTAATTTTTCACAAATCTGTTTTCCAGGATATGCATCATATCCTGGAGTAACGATAATTGGAATAGGCTCGATTTTGGATGCTAATTCGTGATTTTTAGCCTTGAGATCCATTAATGCCTGGTAATCCTTTGGAGCGTGAGCTGGCACTGACATTACAAGTCCAGTTCCCATTCCAGGCTCTACAAATTCTGCCTCTAAAATTGGAATCTCTTGATTGTTGTGAAGTACTGTAGCGTATTTTCCAATAATTTCACTACCTTCAATATCGCCAATTATTTTGACCTCTTTTTCAAAGAATTCTATTTTCTTTACGCATTCTTCTGACACAATCCATGTTTCATTATCTACTGAAACTTTTTTGTACGTTACATTTGGATTGACCCATAAATTAGTTACACCAAAAATTGTTTCAGGTCTTAATGTTGTAACTGGGAAAATAAATTCACCGAACTTGAATTTAACTAGGAAATTTTTATCATCAATCTTTGGTTCAACATCTCCCATCGTATCGTGTTGCGATACAGGGTTTTGATCTTTAGGACACCATCCAACTGGGTGACTCCCTTGAATAATTTTACCACTTTCTTTTAGTATTGTAATTTGCCATTCAATAAATTTCTGATAACCTGGAACAATTGTTGTAAACTC
>JACNFV010000172.1 GCA_014384445.1 Candidatus Nitrosopumilus sp.
TACAATTTTATGAAGTTCCATTAGATTCTGAAACTAAATTAATTGGACCTACTGCGGTAAGAGAAGCACTAGATAGAGATCCTGAGTTTGCTCAACTAAAAACATTATTGAGAAATCCAAGAATTGGAGATAATATTTTGTATCGTGTAGGTGATCATGACGTATACTTTATTCCAGTTTATACCGCAGGTGCTGGTGGAGTAGTTGCTCAATTAGGTACTATCGCAGCAGTTGGTGCGGCATTTAATGGTGAATACTTTGTTGGACTGGGTGCTACACAAGAGGAAGCATTTGAGCAATACTTGAAAAAGGTTTCTGGCGTGGCATCAACTACAACTACTGCTGATGATGATTATGTTGAATTAATTAAAGATGATAGAATTAATATCATAAAATCAATATTTGAAAAAGAACAGATTATAATTTCTGAACCAACATCAATTCAGATACCGCTGTCATTTAATGAAGGTGAAATATTCTTCTTTACTGAAGATGATCTTCCTGATACGGAATTATTCCTATCTGAATTCATTGATGACTTTGTAAAGCCACGTAGCGATAGAGTATTCATGTGGGAAGTAGATGCAATTCTCAATATTGGAACTGTATACGTGAAAGATGGATTACCTGAGATACACTATGTGTCAATTGAGGTAGGCAACTAGTTGCTTCTTGTTGTTGATAACGGTTCTATCTATACAAAACAATTAACTGATTTTTTAACCAAAAAAAATATTTCATTTAAAAAATCTACTCCTTATATTTTAGAATTGAATTCATTAGAAAAATATAGATCAATTATTTTATCTGGAAGAACAAAAAATGATAAAAAAATAAACGAAGTAAATTCTAAAATTATTAATTTTTCAATTAAAAACGACAAAAAATTACTTGGAATATGTTATGGTGCAGAAATATTGGCTCTTACATTAGGAGGTACAATTAGAAAAACAAAATTTATTCAAAAAGGAAATGAAAAAATTAAAATTTTACAAAATAATTCACTTACAAATAATTCCATAGATGTATTTGAAAGTCATGGATTTGAAATTTCTAAATTACCAGACACATTGATACCAATTGGAAAATCTGATAATTGTAACTATGAAATTATTCAATATGAAAAAAAACTAATTTTTGGAACTCAATTTCATCCAGAAATGAGTCTTGATGGTAATAATTTAATTGAAAAATTCTGTTCACTCTGATTGATATTAATAACTCTCAAAATTTCTTTATTTTATGGAACAAGAAGACCATCAATTACTTTTACCTCTTGTTGAAGAAGAAAATATTTGTCTTCCATTACCGATTAATGTTGTATCTAGATATTGGAATATTGAATTACCTATGGCCGAAGCTGCAGAATCTGCTAAGAAATATTCTGACTTTAACGGAAGTATAATGATTGAGGGAATAGAACTTGCAGAAAGACATGGTTTATCCTCAAAGATAGTTCATTCTTCTTTAACTGAATTAAAGAAGATTATTGATGCAGGTATTCCTCCAATTGTAATTCTTCCAGGTATTCCTGAAATTACACAGCATGCTTCAGTAATTACTGGTTATAATGAAGAAGAGAAAACAATTCTTCATTATATTCAAAAAGGTAATCAAGAGGGAGAACAACAAGAGGGAGCAATTCCACAAGATGTTTTTGATAGAGAATGGTCTGAAGAAGGAAGATTATTGATAATTATGGCACCATCTGATACTTTATCTGGTATTATTCTTGAAAATAATTCTGAAGATAAATCTAATCGATTATGTTTTAATTCTGAAAAATTAAATATTTTAAAAAATACCAATGAGGCAATTGTAGCATTAAAACAAGCTATCGAACTTGATTCAAACAATTCTACTGCTTTACACCTGTATGCTTCCATGTTAAATCAACAAAATTCCTTAGATTGTGTTTCTTTTTATGAAAGAAGTTTGAAAATTAATAATAAATCATATTTGACATTTAACGGATTGGGTAACTTTTATCTGAAAACAAATCAATTTGAGAAAGCAGAAAATGCTTACAGTAAAGCAATCGAAATTAATCCAAAAAGATCTGCTAAAATATACAAAAACCGTGCTTATCTTCTAGAAAAACAAAATAAAAATTCAGATGCTAAAGAAGATCTTAAATCATATTTGAAATATTTTCCTAAAGCACCTGATAGAGGAATTATAGAACAAGCAATTAGAGAAATTTAATGCGGAATACGGGATTTGAACCCGTGACCTTCAACTTGGGAAGCTGACGTCATACCAGACTAAACTAATTCCGCTAAGATATTACTTCAATAATTATGATTAAATATCTTGATTGAGTGGATATAGCATGGATGCAAAATGTCCAGAATGTGAAAGAGTCGCAGTGTTAGATGACGATATTACTATTGTAAAATGTCCCCACTGTAATTTTGAAGCTGATTATGATACTTATCTTGAAATTATGAAAGATCATGCGATGAACATGGCGTCTGATTACATTCCAGATCGTTCTGGATTATAATTACCAGAAATTTCCTTTATCTGAACAATCTAGATGGGCGCCACAATTAGGACAAAACATATGACATGCTTGCATATCTACCATTTTGTTTTCACACCTTGGACATTTGATTTCTTCTCCCATGACTATCTATGATAATCTTGATTTAAAAATAATGTCCAAACGTTAATTAGTACTTTAACCTTTTTTTGAAATAATTGGCAAACTTCAAACTTACAATATCTGATATTAAAGGAAAATCTCTATCCAAAGAACTCAAAGATAGCGACGCAAATCCATTGCTAGGATTACAATTAGGAAATGAAACTGATGCCTCAGTTGTTGGCTTGAGTGGAAAATTAAAACTAACTGGCGGCAGTGATAAATCTGGAGTTCCTATGAGAAATGATGTTCATGGTGCAGCAAGAAAACGAGTTTTACTTTCTAAGGGTGTTGGTTTACCACATGCAAAAGATGGTGATAGATCTAGAAAATTAACTCGTGGAAATACTATCTCTGAAGAAATTTATCAAATAAATTGTAAATTTGATGGAGAGTTACCAGTTGAAGCACCTGCAGAAGATGCAGCTGAAAAAACTGAAGATAAGAAAGAATAACTTAACATATACCGATTCTATATTTTGACTCATGCACTGGCGCGAAACACTTCCTGATTGGTATATTAAAAAATATGGTTATCAACCATGTGTCAATATTGGAACTGCTGGCCATGTAGATCATGGAAAAACTAGTCTTATTCAAGCATTAACTGGTTCATGGACAAGTGTACATAGCCAGGAATTAAAGCGTGGAATTACTATTCGTGTTGGTTATTCTGATGCTGCTTTTTACAAATGTAAAAAATGTGAAGAACCTTTAGGATATTCCACAACCCCCAAATGTAATAACTGTGGAGATGAAAGTGAATTATCACGAGTTGTAAGTTTTGTAGATAGTCCTGGACACGAGAGTCTGATGGCAAACATGCTTTCTGGATCTGCATTAATGGATGGTGGATTATTGCTAGTTGCAGCAAATGAAAAAGTTCCTAAACCCCAAACACAAGAACATCTTTTAGCTCTTCAAACTCTTCAAATTCAACAAATAGTTGTAGTTCAAAATAAAGTAGATTTACTTTCTTATGATGAAGTATTAGCCAATTACAAAGATATTACAAAATTTGTTAAGGGAACTAATGCAGCAAAGTCTCCTATTATTCCAATTTCTGCTCAATCTGGATTAAACATAGACGCGTTAATTGGTTCTATAGAATCCACGATTAAAACACCTGAACGAGATGAAAAAGCTGATACTGTGATGCATGTTTTACGTTCTTTTGATGTAAACAAGCCTGGTATAAAATTAAAAGATATCAAGGGCGGTGTAATTGGTGGGAGTTTAACTCAAGGAATTTTTAACATTGGAGATGAAATTGAAATTAAACCTGGTATAATGAATGAAAAAAATAAATCCTATGAACCTATTCACACTGAAATTACTTCGCTAGGAACGGCTGCAGGAATAGTTGAATCTGTAAAACCTGGTGGATTAGTTGCAATTGGTACAAAGTTGGATCCATCTATGACCAGAAGTGATTCATTTATTGGTTCAGTAATTGGAAAGCCTGGAACACTTCCTGATAACTCTACTTTGCTAAAACTTGATGTTAATTTGTTTGACTCTGCTGTAGGTTCTACTGTAGACTCTGCTGAAGATCTCCAAGTTAAACCAATTCAAATGGGCGAATTACTTCGATTAAACATTGGAACTGCTCCAGTATTGGGTAAGGTTACTAAGGCAAAATCATCTAATATTGAAATTGAGCTTAGAAGACCTGCATGTATCTTTGAAAATGGACGTGTAGCAATTAGTAGAAGAATTGCTGAAAGATGGCGATTAATTGGTGCAGGTATAGTTGGTTGAAGTAATCTGTGATACTAATTTTTTAATTCATTTAGCAACTAGACGAATCAAAAATATTGATAATTTAGATATGGAAATAGGTTCAATTTCTTTTATTGTTCCTGAAGTTGTTAAAAATGAATTAGAAAAATTACAACAAGTTCCAGAAAAAACTCAAGAAATAACTACAACATTAAATTTTATAAAAAATTTTAAAATTATTCCTATTACCGGAAATTATGCAGATCAAGAACTAATTAATCATGTTAAAAACACTCAAAGTATTATTGCAACTATGGATAGAAAACTTAAAAATAAAATAAAACAATTAGGAAGTTCTATTTTGTCTATACACAATGATAAGATCATTCTTGAGAGTTAGTAAACTTTATTTTAAAAATAATTCATTCTAATGATATGTCTAATTTTTCTATAACTAGTTCAGATTTTAACGAAGGAGAAGAAATTCCAAAGAAATTTGGCTATAAATTTGAAAATGTTCATCCTACAATTGAATTTGATAATATTCCTCAAAACACAAAATCTCTGTCTATTATAATGGATGATCCAGATGCAATGGCTGCTGTAGGAAAAGTTTGGGTTCACTGGCTATTGTCCAACCTTTCACCACAAACTGTCGCAATTTTGACTGGAGAAACACCCATGAAAACATTAGAAGAAGGAGAAGATGATGACGAAATAGATTATCTAAAAGGAAAAACTGATTTTGATGAGATTGGTTATGGTGGACCTGCACCACCTAATGGACGTCATACATACGTCTTCAAAGGATATGCTCTTGATACTATGCTTGATCTCAAAGAAGGTTATTCTAAAGAAGAATTAGAGGATGCAATGAAAGGTCATATTATTGCAGAATCAAAATTAACAGGAACTTTCATCTAAGATTAATCATAAAAGTCTACTAGATTTATAATATTTTTAGAAATTGAATTATTTGATTCAATTTTTTTAGAATCTATATTGACATTCCAATCAAAAATTATTTCTCCCTTATGTCCTTTAAAATTTAATATCACTTGATACTCTTCTAAATTGATCTCTGTTACATCTAATTCCACTCTGGTATTTCTATTGTCAAAAATTTTCTCATCAGGATATTCATCTTTTATTTTATCTTCAATTCCATTTTTTACATTAAATCCTGATTCATTGGGACCATTATACTGCATTAAAATATCTACAACAATTTGTTCTTCTTCTGAAATATTCACTAAAAAATCATCAAGACCTTTTTCTGTTAATATTCCATGTGCACTTATGATAATTAATGTAATTCCTGCAAGATATAGTGGTGCTCTTTTTTTAAGGAAAGCTTTAAGATTATTCTTTTTTGGTTTTTCTTCTTTCTTGCTATTTTCTTTACCCATTTTTATCCCTGTAAATAATTAGTATTTTTCAGTTATTATTAACTAATATCCAAATTTTAGATTTTTTCTATGTACGAATTTCAGAATGTTTTTTATATTTTTAAAATGATATTTTTCATTTATTCCAAATTTTTCAATAAAATGTCTTTTTTATATAAAATCAGACATGTACTATAAACATGAATGAAATGGACATTATCCTGCCTGCCATAATTATTCTAGCTGTGGGTCTTGGAGTGGGAACAAGAATTTGGATAATGTTTAGAAAATAAATCATTTAGAAATGAAATAATACATACGCTTAAGTCCGTATAATTTATCAAATTTTTACTTGGCTAGTTTTAAGACAATTACTGCAGATCAGATGAATCAAACACAAAAAAAGATTCGTAATAATGTTTCAAACATGCTAAATTTTCTTGACAAATGTTTAGGTCAACCTGATAAACCAAATCGAGATATGCCCAATATTTACGTCTATGAAATGTATTCTATATTCACTCATGCAGTGGAAGAATATGGAAAACTAGTCTATATGAAATCATTAACTCAAAATGCAGATAATAATTTTGAAGTTAATTATAGATACAAGTTTCGTGATCATACAACAAAGTTTGATCTTGCATTAGAACAATTACCTGAATCAATTAATGCTGTATATGAATCTGGATTCACTAAAATGGCAATGAATGTTTTAAATGTAGATTTAGATAATGATAATAATCCTACAGATGTTACATTTACTTTAGATATTGATACATTAAGAAAATGTGTTTTTGATTTTAGAAATCTTTAGATTTAAATTCTTAATTTATTTTTGCAGTTAGAATTAAAACTTGCCATGGAAATAAAATTTCACCGTTCTTTTTTGTATATTGTTTAGTTTTTTCTTTAACTGATTCTTTGAATTCCTTTCGTTTTGAATATTCCAATTCGTTTAATTTTTCTTTTAGAGGCTTTGCAATGTATTTGATATAATTTTTCCAATAATCTTCAAATTTTCCTGGACTATAATTAAAAATAAATTCTTTAACGACAATATTTGAAAATCCTGCTTTTCTAACTTCTGCTTTTAATGCAGATTGAGTGCCAAATCTATCTAAATTTGGTGTTCCTGCAGGTACATAATCTGGTATGTATTTTATAGCAGAATCTAAAATGCTGTTAAAAAATGGGACATTATCTTTACTTCCGTGAACGGATATTCCTATTTTTCCAGATTTTTTGAGACTGTTTTTCATATTTTTTAATGCTTTTTGTGCATTAGGGAAAAAAAATAATGCATACTGACAAGTTATTATGTCAAATTTTTTTGAAAAGCTAAAATTTTCCGCATCAATATTTACAAAATCCAAATTTTTATTTTTTTCATTCCATTTTTTTGCAATCTTAATTGCGGTAGTTGATGTATCCACTCCTATTGCATGTCCTGCATTTCCCACTTTTTTTTGGATTTGTTTTGTAACCACTCCTGTTCCACACGCAACATCAAGCACCACATCATTTTTGTTAATTTTTACTAACTCAATTAATTTTTTTGTACTTTGAAATGGTCCTTTATTTACACTGGCCCATCTTTTATGATATCTAGGAGCAATTTCATTCCATATTTTCATATTTCTTTGCTTATACTCTGAATTGATGATTTTCATTTTAATTTTAATTCAATTTGTTTTCTTATAATTTTTGCAATTTTTTCTTTTTTTATCCAACCTGAAACAATATTCTTTTTTGAATCTACAATTATGATTTGATTATTTTGAGAATTTTTCTTATATCTGGATGTTCCAATATCATTTGCTATGATGATATCTGATGATGATTCTTTTAATTTCTTTTTAGCTGATTTAATTAATTGAGAATTTGTAACATTTGTTTCTGCTTTAAATCCAACTAGTAGAACATTTTTTTGTATTTTTTTAATTTGATCTATGATTTTAGGAGCTTTTTTGAGGCTAATTGAAATATCTGCATTTGAACTTTTTATTTTTTTCTTACTTGGATTTTTAGGAACATAGTCTGATATTGCTGCAGCCATGATTACAATATCAAATTTATTTTTTAATTCTTTTTTTACTGAATCGTACATTTCCTTACTTGATAGAACGTTGATAACTTTTGCACCACTTGGTGCTTTTTCATTACCTGGTCCATAAACAAAAGTAACTTTTGCTCCTGCAGAAACTAATTCTTTTGCTAAACTTACTCCTGTTTTACCCGTACTTTGAT
>JACNFV010000093.1 GCA_014384445.1 Candidatus Nitrosopumilus sp.
GTAGACACTTCAGAGGGACCATAATTATGTCCAGGATACAATACTAAATCATCGTCTAAGGAATGAAGTACATCAAAAAGACTATGATAAAGTTTAGACGCACTACCACCAGGTAAATCAATTCGACCACAATTACCAACAAATAATGTGTCACCTGAGAAAATATTTCCATCGCCAACCAAACAAATACCATCATCAGAATGTCCAGGAGTGTGAAGAACTTTTAATTTTGAATTGCCAAATTCAATAAAATCGCCGTCTTTTACAGTAATGTCATTTTTTAATGTTGAAGATTCATGTTGAATTATAGGGGCTTTTGTAGATTCCACCATTTCTTGATTTCCTCTTGTATGATCATCATGATAATGTGTATTTACAATATATTTTATTTTTAAATTATTATTTTTAATTATTAATTCTAATTCCATAAGATTCCATGAAGGATCAATAATTATAGATTCACTAGTATCTTCATCGACAACAATGTAACAAAAATTTTGCATTGGTCCAACTGGTATTTGGTGTACTATCACAATATTCCCTCTTCAGCTTCAACAGGAATTCCAATTTTTTCCGCATAAAGTTCACCAGTCAAATCTTTTCTTTTTGGAATACCCTCTTTCATTTTATGAAATGTAACAGTCATATCACATTTAGTAAAAATATTTGCAGTATTTCCAGTTTGAGGATCTAAACCAGAAGGAACGTCTACAGCAAATTTGTAACAGTCAGTTGAATTGATAAAATTGATTGCAGATGCATATGGTTCTCTAATTTCACCACAAATACCAGTGCCTAAAATACCATCTACGATAACATCAGGCTTGAAATTAAAATTCAAAGAATTTCCAGATAGTAACTTTACCGAAGGCATCTTTTCTAAAATTGACCAATTCCAGTTACTTTCTTCAGTTTTAATTTTTTCAGGATCTCCAAGAAGCATTACAGTGACTTTTGAGCCATAGCCAGCTAAATGTCTGGCCATTACCAAACCATCACCGCCATTATTTCCCAACCCTACAAAAATTAAGATAGTTTTTGAAGATATATTTTCAAAGTTTGTAATCAACCGTCTAACTGCTGCAGCCCCAGCATTTTCCATCATAAATTTTTTTAAAAATCCCATATCATGGCCTTTATTTTCAATTTGATACATTTGATCTACAGTTATTTCCATAACTTACATCAAATCATAACCAAAATAAGAGTTTAGCAAACGGCTTTATCCTAGTTTTAGAATATCGTCAAGCATGACATTAAAAAACGTTAAACCGTCATTAAATAAAATTACAAAATCTTTAGCAGTAACTCAAGATTCAAGAGAATTTTTATTAAAAAATACAAGAGAGATTGTTATTCTATGCAGTAAATCAATTATTGCGGTTCATAAAGGTGAATTAACAACTGCTAAAAATAATTTAAAACAAGCTGATGTATTATTAAAAAAATATAAGAAAAAAGCAACAGGACAATTAAGAAGGTATTTGATCACACCAGAACAAGAATTTGTGGAAGCGGCATGTTTAATTGCAATTGTTGAAAAAAAAGATATTCCATCAGATACAAAATTGGCAGTAATGCCAGAATCGTATGTTTTAGGACTATTGGATTGTGTGGGGGAATTAAAAAGAAGAGTTTTTGATGAAATGAGAATAGGAAATATTGATGAAGCGATAAGGTTTTTTGAAATAATGGAGGGCCTGTATCTTCAGCTTTATACTTTCTCACTATACGATAAAGTTGTAAAAGAGGCAAGAAGAAAAATCGATGTAAATAGAATTTTGGTTGACGATGTTAGATCTGCAATTACAGAAGAAAAAAGAAGAACGGAATTGATCAAAGCGTTAGAAAAACTTCAAAAGTGATTTAGAAAAAGTGGTGCGGATGATGGGATTTGAACCCACGTACTCCTGAGAGACTAACCCCTCAAGCTAGCGCCTTTGGCCAGGCTGGGCGACATCCGCAATAAAAGATTCATGTATGGTTTTTATAATCCTTGACGACTTTTTTCTTCGTGTTAGTTCCAGTTAGATGTTTTACTTGTGGAAACTTAATTGCAGACAAGTATGATGATTATCAAACTAAATTGAAAGCAGGTGAAGATCCTCAAAAAGTTCTAAATGATTTAGGTATTAGCAGATATTGTTGTAGAAGAATGCTTTTGACCACTGTTGAGACAATTCAACAGGTAATTCCATTCTATGAATCAATTGAGAAGAGAAAGCAAGAAGTTTTAGCTGAATTAGATTAGTTTGCCTAAAATTACTTCAATAGAAGGACGTATTTTATTCAATAGCAGGGGCAGTAAAACAATTGAAGTAGATATAATATCAGATAATAAATTTCTAGGGAGAGTTTGTTCACCGTCAGGTGCGAGTGTAGGAAAGTATGAAGCAGTAAGTTTTCCAAATGAAAATCCAGAAGAAAGTCTCAAAATATTAAAACAGAATTCTCAAAAATTTATTGGGTTAGAATCATCAGATTTAAAAATAATACACGATACTTTGAAAAGTTTAGATAATTCGAACAATTATTCAATAATTGGAGGTTCACTTGCATTTGCAGTTACAATTGCATCAATGGAGTCAGCATCAAAAGCATTAGAACAGCCATTATTCAAAACATTGTCAACTGGTTCAGAATTTAAATTTCCAATTCCAATAGGCAATATTTTAGGCGGTGGTGCACATGCAGGACCTGGAACTCCAGACATACAAGAAATTTTAATTTGTGCAACAGGTGCAAAAACTATTGAAGATGCAATTGAAACAAATTTAGCAGTTCATAAAGAATTACGTAAAGTTTTACAAAAACAAGATCCTAGCTTTACAAACGGAAGAGGCGACGAAGGTGGATGGGCACCCAAATTAGAAAATCTAAAAGCATTAGAAGTATCAGCAAAAGCTTGTGAAAATTTAGGATTTACTTTAGGTAAGGAAGTTGCATTAGGAGTTGATTTTGCATCATCTACACAATGGAATGAAGAGAAAGGAAAATACTTGTACGATAGAGCAGGATTTGAAAATTCAACAGGAGAGCAAATTGATTTTGCAGCAGGTATCATTGATAAATTTAAATTAATTTATGCAGAAGATGCAGTTCATGAAGAGGCGTTTGAAGACATGGCAGAATTAACTGCAAAATTTCCAAATACCCTTGTTACAGGAGATGATTTGACAGTTACAAGTAAAGATATCCTAACAAAAGCAATTGAGGTAAAAGCATGTAATGCTGCTATTTTAAAAGTCAATCAAGCAGGTAGTCTGTTTGATGCTCTTGAATTTGCAAATGTTGCAAATCAAAATAATGTTAAATTAATCACATCACATAGATCTGGAGAGTCCACAGACTCCCAAATTTCCCACATAGGCATAGCAACAAGCTCAAAAATGCTCAAAGTAGGAGTGGTTGGAGGTGAAAGAATAGCAAAATTGAACGAATTATTACGCTTATCAGGGCATGATTTTATATGTGGCATGGCGGAGATTTAAAATCGTCATGAGTGAACAACCTGAAATTATAGATATTAAGAAAAAAGTTATTTCTACGGGAATCAGAGTAGGAACACAAGTTAAGACAAAATTCATGAAACAGTTCATCGAAAAAGCAAGTCCTGAAGGACTTTACATGCTAAATATCGACATGACGTTAGAAAAAATTAAGACTTGTGCTAAATTCATCAATAGAGTAGGAGCAGAAAATATCATAGCATGTTCAGGTAGACAATATGCAGGAATACCTATTGAAAAATTCTGTGAAATGACAGGAGCCAAACAACTTCTTGGAAGATTTATGCCAGGAACTTTAACAAATCCATCACTACCATATTACATTGAACCAAAATTAATTCTTATTTCAGATCCTGAAGTAGATGTACAAGCATTAATTGAAGCAACCAATGCAGGAATACCAATTATAGGAATTGCAAATACAGATAATGTTACCTCAAAATTAGATGTCATCATTCCAGCAAACAATAGAGGAAGAAAATCACTAGCAACAGTCTATTGGTTGTTAGTTCGTCAAATTCTCATTGAAAAAGGAGAATTGAAAGAAAACGAATCAATGAAATATGAAATTGATGATTTCGAAGCAAAGATGATTGAAGAGGAAATAGAATAAAAATTATTTCAAAGTTTTAATTGAAATCTAAAGCATCAGCTCCAGGAAAAGTTATTCTGTTTGGAGAACATTTTGTAGTGTATGGAGTAAAAGCAATTTTGTGTTCCATCAACAAAAGAGTAACAGTCACTGCAGAAAAAACTAGTGAAAGAAAGATTTCTATTAATTCACAAATAGGCAATCTAATCTTAGAACCAAATAAATTAATTTCAGAAATTAATTCACCATTAAAACCGTTTTATTATTTAGCAAATAAAGCAATTAAAAATCAAGATACAGGTATAGAAATTAAAATTAATTCAGAAATACCATTAGGTGCAGGACTAGGTTCATCATCAGCATGTTGTGTTGCAGGTGCTGCAGCAATTTTCAGATTATTTGAAGATGTATCTAAAGAGAAAATTTTAGAACTTGCAATAGAAGCTGAAAGAACGATTTTTGAAAATACATCAGGGGCAGATTGTACGGTGTGTACATATGGAGGGATAATAGAATATGGTAAAAAACAAGGCTTTAAAAAAATTGAAGATGAACCTAATTTTCAATTAGTAATTGCAAATTCAAACATAGAGCATTCAACTGAATCAATGGTTTCAGGAGTTAAGACATTTGTGATTAAAAACAAAGAGGAATTTTCTAAATTACTAAATCAGGAATCAAAATTAGTTGAAGATGTTTTAAAATTACTAAAAGAAAATAATCCAGAAGAATTAGGAGAAAAAATTAATCAAAATCAAAAATATTTAGAAACCATAGGAATATCAAATAATCAATTAAAAAAGATGATAGAAATAGGCCAAAAAACATCATTCGGGGCCAAGATAACAGGTTCAGGAGGAGGAGGATGTATTTTTGCATTGACAAATGAATCAAATGTAGAACAAAGTTTGAAAGAATTCAAAGATAAGAATTTTGAATGTTTTTCAGCAGAAATTGATTTCAAAGGACTGAATACTTTTTAATTAACTAAATAATTTCCAACAACATGATTCTAATAAAATTAGGCGGATCAATTATTACAAATAAAGAAAAGCCGTTATCACCTAGGAAAAAAACAATTGATGGAATTGCAAAGAGTTTAAGAAAAATTAAAGAACCAGTAATCATTATTCATGGAGGAGGATCATATGGCCATTATTGGTCCGTAAAATACGATATGCATACAAAAGAAAGAAAATACGACATTAGAGGAGTTTCAATTATTAAAAATTCAATGATTGAACTAAATAAAATAATTTTAGATTCACTATTAAAAAATAAATTAAATCCATACGCCCTACCTCCAACTGACTTCATGTCAGGAAATAAACCAATTTTAAATAAAATTAAAGAAATTGAAAAAATTGCAAAATCAGGCTTAATTCCAGTTACATATGGGGATGCATTATGGTTCGGTAAAAATAAAACATACATCTTGTCAGGAGATAAAATTATGACTCACTTTGCAAAAATTCTAAAACCAAGATTGTGTATTTTTGCATTAAATGAAGACGGACTATATTCTGATCTTAAATCAAAAAAATTAATTCCAGAATTAAAAGGAAACATTCCATTAATGTCAGAGAATAAAATGGATGTAACAGGTGGAATGACTAGAAAAGTAGAAGAGGCTGTTAAAATTTCAAAGATGGGAATGAATGTATTTTTTGTTAATGGAAAAAAACCTGAAAGAATTGTAGCAGTTGTTAAAAATAGAGAGTTTAAAGGAACAATGTTTAGAGGAAAAAGAAATGGCTGAAGAATTTGTAATACTCGTAGATGAAAATGACAATCCAATTGGAACTGAAGAGAAAGTAAAATCTCATTTACCAAATGGAAAATTACATAGAGCATTTACAGCATTGTTATTTGATATTGATGGCAGACTCGTACTAACAAAAAGAGCAAAAGAAAAAATGCTATGGCCAGGGGATTGGGATGGAACATTTGCAAGTCATCCAAGAGAATCTGAAGGGTATGTTTCATCAGGTGAAAGAAGAATGCCAGAAGAATTAGGAATTAGTGGGAAATTAGACTATTTTCATAAATTTGAATATCATGTGTCATACAAAGATGTAGGATCTGAGAATGAAGTTTGTGGAACTCTAGTTGGAGTGATTGATAAAAATACGGAATTAAAAGAAATTGAAGGTGAAATTGATGAAATTAAATGGATTTCAGCCAAAGAATTAATTGCTGAAATAAAGACAAGTCCTGAAATTTATTGCCCATGGATGCTAATTGCATTAGAATTACTCGAAAAATCAGACCAAGTTATGCTCAAAAAACATGAAAATGTCTTATCAACATGGTTAAACAATGAAGTTCATGAGGGATTACAAGAAGCAATTAAGACACATATTCCAGCAGAAAAGTGGAGATTAGTAAATGAAAAAAACTAAACAAATTGAAAATAATGCTAAAATCGTAAACAAGTATCTTAATTCAAAATTAAAAGGTAATCCAAAAAAACTCTATGATGCAGCAGGTCATCTCATTGTTAATGGTGGAAAAAGACTTAGGCCATACATGGTAATGAGAAGTTGTCAAATTTTAGGTGGAAAGTCATCTAATGCCATGATAGCTGCAAGTGCTGTAGAAATGGTTCACAACTTTACTCTAGTACATGATGATATTATGGATAATGATGACATGCGTCACGGAGTTCCAACGGTACATAAAAAATTTGGTATGCCAGTTGCAATTTTAGCAGGAGATGTTTTATTTTCAAAAGCATTTCAAATTATTTGTGAATCAAAATTATCACCAAACGCAACTACACATCTAATATCCAGACTTGCAAAAGCTTGTGTAGATGTTTGTGAAGGTCAATTATTAGATATTAAAATGGCAGATGAAAAAAGAATCCCAACAGAAAGAGAATACATTACAATGATAGGTAAAAAAACAGCAGCATTATTTGATGTATCATGTGCAATGGGAGCAATTTGTGCAACAAACAAACCTAAAGATATTGCAAATCTTTCAGCATTTGGAAGAAACTTGGGAATAGCATTTCAAATTACAGATGATCTAATAGGAGTTATGGGAGATCCTAAAATTACAAAAAAACCCGTAGGAAATGATTTAAGAGAAGGTAAGAAATCATTGCCAATTTTAATGGCAATAAAACTAGCAAAGGGTAACGAGAGAAAAATAATTCTAAAAGCATTTGGAAATTCTAAAATTTCAAAGAGTGATCTAAACAAAGCTGTTGAGGTAATACGTGCATTAGGAATAGAGGAAAAAGTTAGAACTCAGGCACTAAAATATGCAGAAAAGTCAGAAAAATCATTGACAAAGTATACAGGTTCTGCTAAAGTAGAATTAACAGCATTATTAGATTTTGTAGTTAGGCGAAGTGTATAGTCACAATAGAGGAAACTATCATGGATGAAGAAATTAGAAAAGAAATTAGAAAAATGACTCTTCAAAATGCATTTGAACATGAAGGGGAAACTCGAGATAAAATAATTTTAGGAAAAATTCTTGGAACTAAACCAGAATTTAGAACTAAAGTGAAAGAAATTTCAATTGAAATATCTGAAATTGTATCTAGTGTAAATCAACTATCAATGGATGAACAAAAAAAAGAAATTGATGAAAATTTTCCAGAGGTTTTAGCACCTAAAGAGAAAGTAAAAGAAAGAGAAGGTCTACCTGAATTGAAAAATGCACAGCAAGGAAATGTCATTACAAGATTTCCACCAGAACCAAACGGTTATCCACATATCGGACATGCAAAGGCAGCTATCATTAATTCAGAATATGCAAAAATGTATGGAG
>JACNFV010000144.1 GCA_014384445.1 Candidatus Nitrosopumilus sp.
AATCATATTTTACAAATGCAGAACGTCCCCATCCTTCTGTGTATAAATTCCATTTTGAATCTGCTGGATTTGATCCATAAACTACCACAAATGCTTTGTTCAAATCACCATATTCTTTTTTCACTGTAAATCCAATATTTTCTAACTCTGCTGATAATATCTCTCCAATTGACTTTCTAACTGGATCATCACTACGAATAAAAATTATTATTTCAATTTCATTGTCTTCAATTTCCCATTTACTGTCAATCTTTACTGCGCCTCTTTCCATCAATGACTTTGAAATAATCTCTTCAGCTAGTGTTGGATTGTATTTAAAATTGAATGACTCTAATTGTTTTATTATTGTGAGGTATTCTGGATCCGTTGGCCCATAATATGATATAATTGGAGATCCATATCCTCCCATCAATTCATTAACAATTAGTTTTCTATCTACCAGATAGTTTAAGGCAAATCTGGCATCTTTACTTGAAAATGGATTAAATTTTTCTGATTCTGCTGGATTCACTAGTAGGCTGTATGACCCTCCTGTGGAATCAAAAACTTTCAATCCCTCCCTTGATTGACTACTTTCCAGTCTATCTGATGAAATTGTATAATAATACATGTCAAGATTGCCATTTCTTACTTCTTCTAATGCCGTATTTTCATCTAAATATTGAATAAATTTTATTGAATCTGAAAAAGTATTTTTTTCTGCAAATACTTCGTTATGTGTTATTAGTATGATTGAAAGAGCTAGTATGATTACTAGCATTTTTTTCATACTGTTAATTCTAGATGCTTCTAATAAAACCTATATTTCAGGTATTATGAAAAAACCACAATTGAAAATTTATCCAAAAATGATTACTAGCTTAAATGGAATAATTCAAGGCGGTGTATCTGTCAAGGATTTTTCTACTGTTACTGAGATTAACCTAAATGACTCTGAAGATATCTTGAATAATTTTGTTGACAGTGGAATTGGAACACTAACCGATAATTCCTATTATTTTGAAGCCGGTGATAAATTAAAAATTGCAATTTCCTTCCTTCAACATGGGCTGCCGTTAGATGAAATTTCAATTGCACTGGATTGGAGAGATTTTGAAGGCTTAACTGCTGAAATTCTATCCTCAAAAAATTTTGCCGTGATTAAAAATTTAATGCTAACAAAACCCAGGATGGAGATTGATGTTGTTGGAATTCGTTTGGGTATTGCAATATTGATTGACTGTAAGCACTGGAAAACATATAGTCAATCATCCTTGTCATCTGCTGTTCAAAAACAAATTGAAAGAACCAAGCAGTATGTTGCTAAAACTCCTGGCTCTACGGCTGTGCCTGTTATTGTTACTTTGCATCAGGATAAGATTGACTTTGTTGATAGAGTTCCGATTGTGCCTATTTTTCAATTTTCTTCATTTATTGATGAATTTTATGGCAATGTTGATCAAATGAAAACTATAGAAACAGACTAGTTATGAACAATCCTAGGCTGGCAATTACAAAAATTTTGGTAATTTTCAACGAGTTGTCTAAAGCTTTCGAATAATCTTCATAGATACTCTTACCCATAACTCTGACTTTGGTTTCATTTTCTAAAATTTCATATTTTGCTGATGTGATGTTTAATTGTGAATTTTCTGCAATTTTACTGAGCCATTTTGAAATTTTATCTGAACTTGTAATTAATCCTAATTGATAGTATCCATTTCTGTTTCTTGCTTTGACTGCTGCATAATGTGTGTCTGATGTACAAATTTCTAATAAATTATTTCCGTTATTTGAAAAGTCTTCTATTATTTTCTCTCTAACTCCATTTTCCATGTTGTTGGCATCTGCCCATCCTAGAAAATATTTTTTATTGTTAATTTTTAGGCATGTAATTCCTAATCCTCCCATTCCTATGTCCTCTGCCCACACATCCATGCCCTCTGTATTTGCATATCCAAACTCTATTGGAAAACTATCTTTTGTAATTAATGAATCCAAACATGATTTAGCAGCTTTTAACATATCCTCACCATCTTCTTTTGAAATTTCTTCACCCATTGCATTGTGACAATCAACAGTCATTATTTTTGTATAATTCCTATTACTTCCATACTGCTCGATTTCTTTTTTTATGTAATTGGGAATATCTTCCATGCCGTGTGGTGATAACGATAGTAGCAATAACGGATTATTTCCAAATAGTATTCCTGTAACTCTTGCTTTGTTAATTTGAACCACAACCGGTTCTGTGCATTTCATGCCTTCTTCTTTTATCTCAAAATTTTGCAAGTTGTTTAGATAATTATCTACCTCATTTCTTGATGGTAGGTTTAACGCATGATCTGATATGCTGTGCATTACCATTGCAGATGATGATAGATTTTTGTAAATCAGGTATGGGATGTTGCTGCCTCCTACTGGATGGTATGGTCCTGGATGTATCTCTGGTAATACCATTCTAAATTCATTCTTTCCATCTTGCGATGATAATTTTATTTGAAATGTTGCAACTTTGGTTTCAGTTGCATGTTCTCCCATCAGTTCTTCAGCATCACTAACATCGTTACCTTGTGATGCAAGATATGCCTGAATAGTTTTATGTGTGCTTTTCATTCCTGGCCTTCCTGCTCTATCTGTTACTACTGACCATGCGGTTGCAATAATTAAAAATGTAAATCCATATGCTAATGCAATTGGATTAGTAAGCATTGGAATCCATGATTCTTGTGGAATCAATACCAGAAACATTGCTAGTGGTTGAATGAATGCAATTGCCCATGCTTTTTTCAGACTTGCCCCCAATGTTGTTGTATATAGCCCAATTCTAAAACTTGCAAAAAGTATCATGCCAAATGTAATAAAAAACAGTGATGTGTCTTTTGATAATACCACACTTGCTAGTATTCCCATTAGAATTGTAACTACCCAAAGCATGTTTCCAAACAGTGATGAATGTAGTGATTTTGAATATTCTTTTTTCTTTGCAAATTTTATGTCTAGCAGTTGCATTGCAGCCATTGCTCCCAATACCATTGGTATCTTGTACCAAAATTCATTGAACTCTAAGTTGAGATACCCAAAATATGTTGCAAGTACAATCACTATTCCTACTACCAATGATCCTACTAGTGAAAAATACTTGGATCCTGGATTTACTAAAGTAAGAGAAAATCTGTCGTGTATATTTGAAACGTCGTCTGATTCTTGTTCCATTATTTTTTCACGGAGATAAAAATAGTTCCATTACCCATGAAACTACAATCAAACTAATTGGAATTGAAACTACTATTTTTGGATCTATCTTGAAACCTTTTGTTTCATCTTCAAAGAATCTCATAAAACCCCCATTTGATGCTGGAAGTGGAGCTGCTTTCTTATCTGCCATTATGATTCAGGAAAATAAATTTTAACATAAAAACTTTATTATTGTTTTTTAACCTTTTCCATCATTTCCAGTACTAGATTGATTGATTTTAGTATGGATTGCTGTTTATCATGATCCATTTCTTGCTCTAGCTCTTTTGATAGCACTTCTAATTTTTTCTCTAGCGTTTTTTTTAGTGGATTCTCATTTTTTACTTCATTTTTCTCAATTACTATTTTTCTTTTTTCTGGTGCCCTTCCACATTTTGTGCATAGTGCCTGTCCTTCTTTCATTACTCTTACACCCTTACAATATGGGCATGGTTCGCTTAGCAGCGTTGCCCCATTTAGTAACATTTCAGCAGCTTTCTTTCTAAGTTCTTCTGACATTGTTTTTTTCTTATTTTTCTATTTAAAAAATCTGATTGTTTTAATTTTCTATGTTCAAAGAAGGCTTAATAGTCCGTATCCTTGAATTAATTTCGAACATATGGCAGTAATTTGTAATACTTGTGGTCTTCCTGAAGACTTGTGCGCATGTGGAGAACTTGCTAAAGATAGTACTAAAATTATAATTCGTTTAGAAACTAGAAGATTTAAGAAAAAAGGTACTATGATTGAAGGATTAGATCCAAAATTAAACAATTTGGAAACTGTTGCCAAAGATCTTAAAAACAAATATGCTTGTGGGGGTACTGCCAAAGAAGGCTATATTTTCTTACAAGGTGATCATAGAGATACAATCAAGGAGACCCTTGTCCACTTAGGTTTTGCAGAAGATACTATAGAACTTCATTAGAACAAAATTGCAAAAACAAAACAAAATAATTCAATTACTTGGTATTCCTTTCACTGCTTTACTATCTATAATTTTTGGACTGCTTCTGATTTCTTTTCCTATTGGAATTTACGTTGTATTTGAAAGCGACATTGGCGATGACATTCATTATGATTACCCTATTACCCATTTGGATATTTTTAATCAAACTGATTTCTATCAATCCTCTATTGATGTTACCCTAGGTGACGCGTTTGTTATTTTATGGATGTTTTATCTAGTTATTTTTGTAATTGCCATTCTTGGACCTAAGCAGCATTTTCTAAAATCCATTTCATCTCTAATTTCTATGGGCAAATATGATTCCAAATTAAATTATATGTTTGCTATGACAAAATGGCTATCAATACTAATTCTGATTTCTGCAATAATTAATTTCATTCAGGAATCCTTTGGAATTGTAACTGTCCCTCCTCTTGGAGGCAATAGTTTGATTCAATTTTTCTACATATCTCTTGCCCCTCTGCTGGAGGAATTTGTTTTTCGTATAATCTTAATTGGAATTCCGTTGTTTGCCTTGTACTCTGGTCGAGCTTCAATACGTTATTTTGTAAAATGCTTGTGGTCCCCTTCCTCGCTGAACATACTTGATTCTAAAAAAGCAATTTTATTAATTATTTTTGTCGGTATTTCATTTGGATTTGCTCATATCGCATTTAGTGATTCCTGGAGTGAGGGCAAGTTTGCCCAGGCAACTGCAGGCGGAATAATTCTAGGCTGGGTGTATCTTAGGTATGGGATTGTTGCTTCCCTGTTGATTCATTGGGCTACAAATTATTTTATTTTTGCATACGCTCATTTTATTTCTCAAATTAACTATGTTCCTTTAGAAATTGCTTTTACTAATCCTTTAATGTCATCCTTAGAATGGATATTCTTATTTTCTGGAATATTGGGAATTTGTATTTTGATTCTAAATAAATTTTATTTAAAAAAATCTTTAATTTAAAACTGACCTGTATTGGTAAGTTATGGTCTTGGTCTTATTCATACATGAAACAAGAAATTTTGATGAATGAATATGCTACCAAGAAATACTAGAAAAGTTAACCGTTTTTGCCTAAATGAGTATCTTTTAAGATACACTTTTTCCAGTCAAGATCAGTTTTTCTACTAGTTCCAAATTCTAGATGTGTTGAAAATTGCTTTAATGTATAACAAAGATAAGATTGATCCTTCTGATGTCATCAATATTTCAGATATTCCAACTCAAGAACATTATTCTTTAAAAACAATTGAGCAAGTTGCAAAAGCATTAGAAAAAGGGGGTCATACTGTAAAACTCATTGAGGCAAACATGCATGCAATTGATGAAATGCATGACTTTATGCCCAAAGTGATGGATGGAGAAAGACCGGGACTCGTCTTTAACATGGCATACGGTTTACAAGGCCACAACAGATACACCCATGTTCCTGCTTTGCTTGAAATGCTTGGTGTTCCATATCTTGGTTCAGGACCTGAGGCGCATGTCATAGTTCAAGATAAAATAATGACCAAGCTTGTTTTACAAAGAAACAACATTCCTACTCCTGGATTTTGGGTATTTTCAAGTCATGAAGATCAATTTGATGATTTAATTTTTCCAGTAATTGTAAAACCTAAAGCAGAATCCACATCAATGGGAATGAAAGTTGTTGATAATTGGGATGATTTGAGAGAAGCTGTTAAAGAAGAAGTTGAAAAATATCATCAAGATGCACTAGTTGAACAATTTATTTCAGGAAGAGAATTTGCAGTAGGATTACTTGGAAATGCTGACAGTGTTGAGGTTTTACCTATTGTGGAAATTGATTTGCAAGGAGAACCAGATAAAATTCAAACAACATCTGACAAATTAGAAAAATCTCTTAACAGAATATGTCCTGCAAAACTAACTAAAAAACAAGAAGAAGAAATGAAACAACTTTGCATTACATCTTACAAAAAACTTGGCATTCATGATTTTTGCAGAGTTGATTTTCGTATGGATAAAGATGGACACATGTATATTTTAGAATTAAATTCCATGGCAAGTCTTGGTACTACGGGTTCATTTGTATCTGCAGCAAAGATAGCTGGATACAATTATGAATCTCTTATCAACAAACTTCTTGATATTGCAGTGATAAGATACTTTGGAGAATCACCAACTCAGAATTTACAAATAGATGCTACTGAAAATATTCGTAGTCAACCATTAAGAGTTGCAGCAAGAAGCTATCTTCGAAGTCATCTACATAATAGTATTGATCTACTTCGAGAGATTTGTAAAATTAACACCAGTATAAGAAATATTGAAAATATCAATAGAATGGGTTCCATAATATCTAAACGATTAACTCATCTAGGTTTTTCTGAATACATTCATAAGCAATTTGACATAGGTGATGTTCGTTATTTTACTAATCATGATGGGAAAACAAATGATGTTCTTTTAATTTCTCATCTAGATACACCATATGCTGCTAGGGATTTTGTACAATTTAGAGAAGAGAAGACAAAATTACTTGGCTCAGGAATAGCTGAAAGTAAAGGTGGAATATCAGTAATGCTTTCTGCATTGCAGGCATTAAGATTTTCAAAGAAATTAAAAAAAATCAAATGTGGGATATTATTAACTACTGATGATAGTTTGGGAGGACAACATGCCAAACCTTTCATAGAATCTTATTCTAAAAATACAAAATATGTAATTGGATTAAAGTGGGGTGCACTTGATGGTGGAATAATTACTTCTGCATCCGGAAGAGATGAATTTAAAATAAATATTTCAAACATTGCAGAATCTACCAACCCTACAATTTCAGAACTAATTCCAACGGTTTGTAAAAAAATTATATCCATAAACAAACTGTCAAAAAAAGACAACGTTGTCAGAATAATGTCAATTGATGGTCAAACATCATACGGCAACTCCCCTGATCATGCGTCAATTTCCATATACACGACATTCAAAAATAAATCTGATGCTAACGATATAGAACGACAAATAAAAACAATACTAAAAAAACAAGAGACGATAAAACTAGATATTGAAATATCCAAAGGAGTTCGCCGTGATCCTTACCCCGAATCAACAAATTCAAAAAAATTATTTGCAAGATTGCAAGAGATGGCAGAGAGGTTAGAAATTAAAATAAAATGCAATCACAGAGGCATGTCTTCTGATATTAGTCATGTTCCACAAGACATTCCATCTTTGGAGGGACTGGGTCCGTTAGGAGGCGAATTTCGTTCTCCAAATGAGCATATTCTAAAAAATAGTTTGATAGATAGGTCTCTTCTCTTGGCATTAACTATTAACAAATGTGGACATGAAGAAACATAAATTATTTAGAGGCCAGTAGAAATTACCACTCTTTTTTCAAGCTGGGATAAATTTTTCAAAAACACAACATTTTTCCCTCAGGAGTTCCTATCCTAACCATGAAATCCACTGTAAACAAGTGGGTTTTAGCTGGAATAGACGGGTCACACCCCCGGCATTACAGTATTTTTTATTTATTGAGAAAATTTTGTGAATATGTAAGGAGTTTCATTTGTTTGATTAAAGCTCCACGCTGTAGGTAAGGAATTTGATTGAATCACTTTAAG
>JACNFV010000084.1 GCA_014384445.1 Candidatus Nitrosopumilus sp.
CTTCATCTAGAGTAGATTGTTTGTCTACATATTCCCAAATTGGCCTGTGTGTGATTTCTTTGAGTTTATTTTCTGTAGGTAACAATTTTATTAATTTACTTGGAATTTTTCTTACTTCTTCCTCTTTGATTTCTGCTAATACTGCTTGTTGTAATGAAAATATCATTAAAATTGTAAAAATTGAAAATATTATAATTTTTTTCATATTAATTTTAATTATTTTAAAATATTAATATTACATTGGTACATCTGTAGAATGAATATTTAATCTTCTAACTCATTTAGTAAATGTACCAGATCATCTATTAAAAAAAACTCAATTTTATAAATATGATATTTATTAAATCTAGATATTTTACATTTTTCTTTATGTTGGTTTTGTTAACTTCTGGTTTTCCATTAAATGCAAACAATGATGGATGTATATTGCCAACGGCTAATGCGTAGGTAAAAAGTAACGGAAACAAAAAGATCTTTTTTAAAACTATCCAGTAATTGCATAGTTTTGGTTAATGATGAGATAAATTCACTCCTAACACTTTTGTAATATTTTATTTTCTCAAATATTGGATTAAATTTTCTATATAGTATATGGTACCAACATAATCTATGCCTGCCATTTGTAAATAAACTTCTTAAAGTAATAGGGTAATGAAGACAAAAACATCGTTACTGATTTTATTGACTGCAGTATTAGGTGCACTAGTTTCACCTATGTCTGCAGACGCAGCAACAAATCCTGACATACCAGATCCAAATCAAAATTTTGTTTTGACTGGTGCAGGAGCAACTTTTCCATTCCCTCTCATTGATTTGTGGAGAGTAGAATACAAAAACTCCTTTGATAATGTAGATCTAAATTATCAATCAATTGGAAGTGGTGGTGGAATTAAACAACACATTGAAACAACCGTCAATTTTGCAGCTTCTGACAAACCACTGAAAGAAGCAGAAAGAGAATTAGCTCCAGGAACATTACACATCCCTGAATCAATTGGTGGTGTAGTGATTGCATATAATCTTCCTGAGGTACCATATGATGGATTGAAATTAACTGCAGACGCAGTTGCAGGAATCTTTTTAGGAGAAATTACAAAATGGAATGATCCTAAAATCACTTCTGAAAATCCTGAATTGAATCTTCCTGATGCAGAAATTGTAACAGTACATAGATCAGATGGCTCTGGAACCACATTCATCTTTACAGATTACTTGACTACTGTAAGTAGTACATGGGATGAAAAAGTGGGTATTGGAAAATCTGTCGCTTGGCCAAACGGCTTAGGTGCTGCAGGAAATGAAGGTGTTGCTTCCATTGTAAAATCTACTGAGTATTCGATTGGATATATTGAACTTGCTTATGCATTTCAAACAGGGATAGACTTTGCATATGTTGAAAATGCAGATAAAACTGCATTTATCGAGCCAAGTCTAGAAAGTATTTCTGCTGCATCAAGTGGTGCATCTGATAGTCTACCTGCAGCTGAAGATAGCTGGGTTGGAGTATCTCTAGTAAATGCACCTGGTACACAATCATATCCTATTGCTAGCTTCACATACTTGCTAGTATTCGATGATCTAAAATCAGTAACAGACAGTAAAGCACAAGCTAAAGCCGTAATCCACATGATAAACTGGATGATCACTGAAGGACAACAATATTCTTCAAGCTTACTATATGTCCCACTATCAGATAAAGTGGTAAAACTTAGTCAAGATGGTCTACAGAAAATTAAATATGATGGAGAACTTTTGTGGGATCCAAATGCAGTTAGTACTGCATCAACCCAAGAAGTAAAACAGGAAACAGTAAATTCTGAAGAAGGTGGTGGTTGTCTAATTGCAACTGCAACTTATGGTTCTGAATTTGCACCACAAGTACAACAACTAAGAGAAATTCGTGACAATCAATTGATGAACACAGAATCTGGTTCAGCATTTATGTCTGGATTCAATGAGTTGTACTATTCATTCTCACCAACAATTGCAGATATGGAACGTGAAAGTCCAATATTCAAAGAAGCAGTCAAACTTGGTTTGACACCAATGCTCTCAACTTTGGCAATCATGGAGAACGCAGAAACTGAAAGCGAAGTCTTAGGACTTGGATTGTCAGTAATTGCATTGAATTTGGGAATGTACATTGCAGCACCTGCAATGATGTTTTACGGAATAAGCAAAAAAGTGAAAAGTATTAAGTTATCTTAATACCCTTATTTTTTTATTTTTTTATTTTAAATTAAAGATTAGTCAATTTTGGTTAGTTATCACATTTTCTAGTCACGGATATTTTCAAAAAAATCATTTATTGACGGGATAAAATATGACAATAACCTATCTGTCTTTAACTCAAATTTTTGATTAGATGTAATGTTTGTTCCATGTACATTGTGTAAGAAGATCATGCCCTTCAATGAAAGAAGGATTAGAAACCAACATGACTATCATAGAAAATGTGTTTGGCATGTTGCTCACTTGATTAGATTGGAGAATTTCTTTTGAGTTCTATATAGTATACAATACACTACATAAACTAATCAGAATCAACATAAGTAAAAATTTAGAATATACAATGTATGGAAACAGAAATTAAAAAATTAACTCAGTTTCACGATGACGATCTAGATGATGTTGACGATGAAACAGATTTTTGGTTTGAATGAGTTAATAATTCAGGATAACTAAAAATCATTATTTTATTAAATCTAGTATTCAAACCCATAAATTCAAGAATTTGTATTATTAGGAAATAATCAACTAACTTGGCATGGTCTTCATGTTCATCTTTGTCCAAGAAGACGGCATTACACCACTTGCAACGCCTTTTCTGTTGTAATTTCTCGGCTCACGCCTATTTCTTTGAACATGAGCATAAAAGACGAAGAGATACTTACCCATACTGGTCAATTTTAAATTAAAGATATTATTTTTTACATTATTTTTAATTTTAAAACTATATTTTTAAAATTCTTCAATTACACTTTGAACTGTTTCATCCATTGTTATTTCAGCAATATCTTTAGAGTATTCTGCAGTTCTTCGTATATCTTCTAAAACTAATTTTATGATTGCAGTGTTCTCATCAGATTTTAAAGAATTCATAAGTTGTTTTTCTTTTTCTATTACGCTTGTTACACTTGCTGCAACTTTTTCTGCACTATTATAATCTCTTTTTGAAAGTGCAGCGATTGAATTATCAAAAACAATTAGTGTTTCTGCACTAAGGGATTCAATTTCTTTCATAATTTTATCATTTATTGGAGAATGAAGATATTTTACCTTTTTAGCAATTAATACTGCATGATCTGCAATTCGCTCTACGCATTTTACTACTGTTCTGTATCCTAAACAATCTGATGGCTTACTGAGTCCTGAATCTAATAAAATTTGTGTATTTTCTAATGCTAAATTTAGATTCCTCATTAAGTAGAGGCTAAATCTGTCAACTTCATCATCTAATTTACGTACCTCTTCTGCACTTTCTTCATCTTGATTTTTTAATGCAATAATTGCATCCTGATGCATATTTGTTGCAGAATCATACATTCTCTTCAATGCAACATTAAATGATAATTTAGCAAGTTGAGTTAAAACTTGTAATACTATTTTTTTTGAACTTGTTTCAATTATTTCTGTACCCATCAATGTAGTTCTAACCAAATCTCGAATTGTATTTCGGTGTGAGCTTGAAATTTCTATCCCCTTTGTTTTAATTTCAATAGTTTTGTAACCTGAAAGATACATTGCAATAATCTTTCTACGGATTGATTCTTCTGTATTATTTTTACCTACTGATGTAACTGAATGTGTTTTTGCATCTTCTATTTCGTGAAATAAAGTAATAGAAGCATTAAGATTTTTTACTAATGTTACTTCTGAATTCTTTTTTAATTTTAATTCTGAAATCCAAGTTTTTGGTAAAGATATGGTGTACGTTGATCCCCCTGTCATCTGTAATCGTCGTATTTGCTTAATTTCACTCAATACCTTTACTCGTTTATTTTAGATATACACATTCCACAAATGATCAATATAGATCTAAATGAATTACATAAACTACATAATTCCTTTATGGATTTCAGATAATTCGTATTGCACATTAAAATTATTGGAAAAAATACTTTCTAAAAAAAATGATCGCAAATTGGATGGTGATAAAATTTTCAAGATGGGTGCCACTCTTGCAGGATGTTTTGTATTAATTGTAATTGTTTTACTGGTTTTTCAATTAATCACTCAATCCTATCCTATTTGGGAAGAAGAAGGTCTTTCTTTTATTATCGGTACAGATTGGAATGCAGCTGATGGTAGAGAATCGTTTGGTGCATTACCTTACATTGTAGGCACGCTTGTTACTTCAGCTTTGGCCATGGCAATAGGGGTTCCACTCAGCATAGGGATTGCAATGTTTATCTCTGATGCACCTAAAAAAATTGGGGCTCCTTTAGGATTTTTAGTTGAACTTTTGGCTGCAGTTCCAAGTATAATTTATGGTCTGTGGGGTCTGTATGTGTTTAGAGGATTTTTCATGAACATAATAGAAAAACCTCTTTACAATACATTTGGAGATAGCATTTGGCTCTTCTCTGGAACTCCTTTTGGACTGGATATTTTTACTGCAAGTATTATTCTTGCAATTATGATTATCCCGACAGTTTCATCAGTTGCTAGAGAGGTGATGAAAGCAGTTCCTCAACAACAAAAAGAAGCAGCATACATGTTGGGTGCAACTAAATGGGAAATGTTCAAACTTGCAATCTTTCCTTATTCTAAAACGGGATTAATTGGTGCATCAATTTTAGGACTTGGTAGGGCAGTTGGTGAAACAATGGCAGTGACAATGTTAATTGGAAATGCAACTGGCCTTAATGCCATTCCTGAATCTTTGTTTGATCCTAGTCAAACTATGTCCAGCATCATTGCCAATGAATTTGTTGAAGCATCTCCTGCAGGATTACATCTTCCTGCATTAATTGCAGTAGCTCTAATTCTTTTGGGTATTGCAATGGTCATAAACATAATAGCACATCTTCTTGTAACTCGAATGCTTAAAGTAAAAGAAGGAGCTGTTAACAGTTGAATAATATTGAAAAAAGACAAGAGTATCGAGCTCTTTTCAAACAAAATGTTCAAAAACGTCTGATTGTTGATAAAATTGTACGGATTATAATTATTAGTTGTGTTATTGCTGCAATTATTCCTCTTGGTAGTATTTTGCTTGAAGTATTTAAAAATGGAATTGCTGCTATTTCTATGGAATTTATTACTCAAGTTCCAGGTTCCGTAGGTAGTGGAACGGGTGGTGTAGGACCTGCAATTCAAGGGACTTTGATTGTAGTTGGATTAGCTAGTCTGATGGGAGTTCCGATAGGTGTTTTGTCTGGAATATTTTTATCTGAATTTGGAGATAACAGACTTGCAAGATCTGTCAGATTTTTTAATGATGTGTTTATGGAATTTCCATCCATTGTATTGGGAATTTTTGCATTTTTAGTTATTGTTTTAGTTTTAGGTCATTTTTCAGTTTGGGCGGGAGCGTTTGCATTGGCTTTGATTATGTTTCCAATTATAGCTAGAACTACTGAAGAATCTCTAAAGATGGTTCCAGTTACTTATCGTGAAGCTGGCATGGCATTGGGTTTGAGAAAATGGGTAGTAACTATGAGAATTGTAATTGCCGCAGCTAAAGAGGGAATGGTTACTGGAATAATGTTATCTGTTGCAAGAATTGGAGGTGAAACTGCTCCGTTGATTATGACTATTCTTGGAAGTAGTTTATTCTTTGCAAACATGAATACTCCAATGGATGCATTACCATTACGAATTTGGAGATTATCCATGCTGCCATATGAAAGCGCACAACTTCAAGGGTGGGGGGCTGCACTAGTTTTAATTTTTATTATACTTGGAATTAATCTTGGACTTCGAACATTAGTATTGCATAAAAAAGAAACAATGGAAATTCTAAAAACTCTTAAAGAAAAAATTGGCGGTAGGAAATAACGATGATAACTTCTGAAACATATTCTAAATCACAGATATCTTCTGATCCATTTGAAAATGATTCTGAAAAATATAAAATGATTGCAGAAAATGTTACTATATCTTATGGCGGAGTTCCTGCAGTAAAAGATGTTAGTATGAAATTTAAAGAAAAATCCGTTACGGCACTAATTGGCCCTTCAGGATGTGGTAAGACCACCTTTCTTAGATGTTTGAACAGAATGCACGATATGACAAAAAATGCTAAAGTTGAGGGTAAGGTGATGATTGATGGTATTGATCTTTATTCTAAAGAAATTGATCCTATCTATCATAGAAGAAAAGTTGGCATGGTGTTTCAAAAACCAAATCCTTTTCCAACTATGTCCATTTTTGATAATGTTACAGCTGGACTTCGACTAAATGGTGTAAGAGATAAAAGAATCCTAAATGAAATTGTTGAAGATACTTTAAAGATGGCATATCTTTGGGATGAGGTAAAAAATGATCTTAAAAAACCAGCTGTGGAATTGTCTGGAGGACAACAACAACGACTCTGTATTGCAAGAGCACTGGCAATTCAACCGGAAGTCTTACTTATGGATGAGCCTGCATCTGCATTAGATCCAATAGCAACTCAAAAAATTGAAGAAACTATTAATGAATTAAAAAAAGAATTCACAATTATCATAGTTACACATAACATGCAGCAAGCAGTTCGTGTTTCAGATTATACTGGATTTATGTATCTTGGAGATTTAATTGAATTTAGAAAAACTAAAAAATTATTTACTGATCCAAAAAATGATTTAACTGCAAAATATGTTCAGGGGCAATTTGGATAAATGACTCGACTTATTGATCCATCTTTGGAAAAACTTTCATCAATGATGATGGAGATGGGAAATACTGCGATTGAATGTATTTCATTAGCTATTGATTCCTATCTTGAAGGAAAAAATACTATTAATGAAGTTCATGATTTGTCTGATTCCATTAGAATAAAATACTTTGAAGTTGAGGATTTGATTTTTGATATGTTATTGAAATATCAGCCTCTTGCAGATGACTTTAGATTAATTCGTTCATCAACTGAAATATCTTATGCTTTTTCAAGATTTGGAAGGTATGCTTATGATATCACGCAAGTTCGGGATTTGTTTGGAGATATTTCTGAATGCATTAATGAGCCCTTGATTGAAATTACTAAAAAAGTAAAACATATGATAAAAGACGCTGTGCAATCTTTTGCAGAATTAGATATTAGAAAAGCTACTAACATTCAAGAGGATGAAGCATTTATTGATAAAATTTACAAAGAGAGATTGCCTCAATTAATTGAATCAAATAATACAAAATGTGCACTTGCAGAAGCACTACTTTTGAGATATCTTGAACGAATTGGTGATCATGCTGTTTACATGAGTGATGCAATAAACTACATCGTCACTGGAAAACATAAACCAAGTCAAAAAAGAATTGACTCTCATACTAATTTTTGATTTTTTTTAACTATATAGAATATGTTTCTGTTATAGAACCTCATAACATACATGAAAAATGTTCTTAGCGGTATAATAGCTCGTTTACATTATAATTCTTAATGACTTGGAAAACTTCGTTACTGATTTTATTTGCAACAGTAATGGTTGCTTTCGTACCTCTTTCTGCATATGCTACAGTTGAAGATGGTGATTTGAGAAAAATTACATCTGATGGGCAATATGA
>JACNFV010000118.1 GCA_014384445.1 Candidatus Nitrosopumilus sp.
TAAAGGAAACCAAACGGGATTCTGCCCTGGGCTTGTTCACTTTTTTAATATTTATTACAAATCGAAAGCATTAATTTGATATTTTTTCTAACCAGATCATGTCATTTGAGATCGATTGGCATGATAATTTTTATGGAATATCATGGGCATATGAAAAAGATAGACTCGTAGTGTCCACTGTTTTTGAAGATAAAACTGAAGCAACTATTGTATCTCGAGAAATCGAAAAATGGAGTGATAAATTTACTAGATTGACAATTATTGAAAAAGAAAATGGTGAGTTCTCTATTTGTTGCTATGAGGATCCTCAAATATCCAAAAGCTCTGCACTTATTGGACTTTTTAGAACTGGGATGATTCAAAATGGAGGTTATGAGCAGGCTAAGCCAATGATTGAAGAAAAATCGCCTCTCTTGCAAATCGCATATGCTGCAGATGTTCGAGACATGTCTACGTATGAACAAATGTCTAGGTTAGTTCCAATGAGAAAGTGTAGGATTATTTCTGAAAAAGATTTGAAAAGACAAGAATACTATCATGAAAAAACAGCACATTCAGAAAAATAACGATAATGACGATTCAAAAATAAATTTATTCATCATTTATGATTAATTGTAAAAAATTATGTAAATTCTAGTTAAAGAATCACTATCAGTAATTGAGAAGTTTCGGTTAATGGCAAGGAAATTTCGGGAATGAATTATGTTTTGTTAATGATTAAAAAATAGATTAGAACTTAGTGTAAAAAATTATTGGGATTTTGGCCACATGGAGTTCCAAGTTTCGGAGAATTTTTTCATCATTTCCCCGTAAGCATTCATTTGTTCCATCCCTGAAGAACTCATAGATTTTTGCCAATTGTCTGTGAAATCTTTGAATGCTGAAGTATTCGCATCACTCATAGATTTTTGCCAATTGTCTGTGAAATCTTTGAATGATGTTATTCCAGCATCACTCATAGATTTTTGCCATTTTTCTGTGAAATCATTCATGGTTTTAGTGCTAGATTCTGCACCTGCTTTTTCCCAAACTTTGTTGAATTTTGTTTGCATCTCATTACTGGCGTTTTGGAACTGTTCGAATATTGCTTTCCAATTTTCAAGAGATTTTGAATACTCTCCCCACAATGAATCCCATTCATTACTTTTTGAATTAGCGGACATTAATTTTAAAAGATAGTCATTGTTGTTAAGTGGTTATATTGAAAATATTCTGTAAAAATTTTAGACATAAATTAAAAATTATAAAAATCTAGATTCATTGAATCAGAATGTTTTGATTGGAGTTTTTTTAATGCATTCAATAATTTTTAGGATTTTAAATGGAATGTCACCAAAATCTTTATCTTTTTCACGAGATACCAATAAAACATCATCGTTACTTAGTGGAAAGCTCATTACGAGTACTTTGTCTCTATAAGACAAAGAAAAATGAACAATGCCAAATTCAGTATCAAACTCATGCCTCATTCTTACACGTAATGCAAGTTCCATGAACATCATTTCATCTTGTTTTTTTGCTTCAAGTGAAAGTAGGCCCTCCTTCATACCTCCAGCTGCCAAATGACCTCTAGAGTTGATAAATCGAGCAGATCTCATTTTAGGATCTAATTTTAAAATTTGCTTACAAATATTCTCTAATTCCTCAACGTTATCCATAACGTTCTTATGTGTTAGAACTATTTATTGCGAACTAAATTAATTAGTAAGGGTGCAATCAAAATCATCTAAGGATTCTGCCGAATCACCCACAGATATAACTGAATACTACAAACACTTGTCGTTATTTTGGACAGATATCATACATCTCATGTCAAGTAAACCCCAAGCCCTGACATCAATAGGGCCAATGAGGGCATTTGCAGCTAATTCAAAAAAAATAGCTGTAGAATTAATTGAAATAAATGAAAATTTGCTGGGTTTTAACCAATGCATTACAGAATACTACAAACAATTATCCGATACATGGGGAATATCTCAAAAGAAAGTTAACCAAAAAGTTCCAGAAATTCCACACGATGTTGAACAAATAGAATCAGTCAAAAGAATATGGATAGATATTTTTGATAATGATTTTACAGAGTTATTTGATTCCAAAAAATTTGGAGCAAATTATGGGAATTTGGTATCAAAAGAATTAGAGTTAACAAAACACTGGAATAACATTGCAAATGTAATCTTGCAATCAGTTAACCTCCCAAGCAAAGAAGAGGTTGATGAGGTGTACAAAGAAATTCATTCATTAAAAAAACGTGTATCCAAACTAGAATTAGAATTAAAAAAGGAGAAAAGAAAAAATGCAAAGTAACAGTAATTTTGATCCTAAAATCATAGAAGAGATTTTAAAATTTAGCAAAAATGTTATTGAAGCACCAAAATTTGTATCTGCACCTGACGAAATAAGTTTGGAGGTTACTCCGCATAAAGTTGTTCAGCAGATAGATAAAACTAGATTGTTGTATTACAAATCAATTAACAAAACCAAACATAAGACGCCTTTGTTAATTTCGTATGCGTTAATTAACAGATATCATATTTTGGATATACATCCCGAGAAAAGTTGGGTACGAAATCTACTGGAGCAAGGGTTTGAAGTATACATGTTAGATTGGGGAACTCCAACTAGCATGGACAAATATTTGGACTTTGATGATTATGTGAATGGGTATTTGGAATCATCAGTAGAATATATTAAAAATCAATCATCCACTGAACAAATTTCATTGCAAGGATATTGTACGGGGGCAACAATTGCTACAGCATATGCTGCATTGCATCCAGAAAATGTAAAAAATTACATTGCAACCGCACCAGTAATTGATGGATGGAAAGATACCACAGTAATTAGTAATTTAGCAAAACATATGGATGCAGATAAGATGGTTGAAACAATTGGAAACATGCCTCCAGAATTCATGTATTATTGTTTTTCTGTTTTAAAACCCTTTGAGCAAGGATTTGAGAAATATGTGAAATTCTTCAAAAATATCGATGATAAAAAATATGTGGATAACTTTTTGAGAGTAGAAAAATGGTTAGGCGACACACCTCCCATTCCAGGTGAACTATTCAAACAATGGATAAAAGATATCTATCAAAAAAATCTACTCATTCAAAATAAAATGTATGTGGGAGATGAACTCATAGATTTGAGAAAAATAAACATGCCAATATTTACACAAGTAGCCGTAGGAGATCATTTGGTATCCCCGGAATGCAGTATGCCGTTACACTATGCTGTAGGCAGTGAAGATAAAACTTTGAAAATCTATCCGACAGGACATGTGGGAATGATTGCTAGTTCATTCTCACAAAAAAAAATATTACCTGAAATGGGTCAATGGTTAGCTCAAAGATCATAAAAAAAACTGCGGAAAATTGTTACGAATCTAAATAAAATAAAAAAACACTCTAGTTTCTTGTAGGAGTGCATGATGTTATCCAAGATTGGATAATGTTTTTGTTCAAATCAGTAAATGTGGAGACGTTGTCATTAAATGATTTCACATTTTGAGTTGTTGCATCAATTACTGTTTTTACAATTTGATTTTGAATGCTACTTGCTTGAATGATTTGTTTGTTAAAATCAACAATTACAGTTTTTGCAGCATCAGGGACATCGGAGGATAATCCAGATTTTTGTGCAAATTCTTGTTGCATTGTGATTGCAGCATCAAATGATTTTTGTGCAGCTTTCATACATTCTTCTTGAAAATGTGTTGTTGCTTGAAAATACTGTGGAGTATTTTTTGTAACACTCTCAAAGCATTTTTGTACATTTTGTTTGTAAATTGTAAATACATCGTTTGACTGATTTGTATTTTGAGTTGTTTGTGTGCTCATATGTCTAATCTAAACAAACCAGTATATATATTATTGGTAATGATTGGTAATGACTGGTAATTAAAGACATGAAATGATTAGAGTAATAACAAGTATGACACTTATGATAAACAAGTTCACAAATAAAATTATTAAAAAGTCACAGAAGTTCAAAGAAAATTCGCAGATTATGATATTTTATTTTTAAGATTAAAAATAATTTTATTTTTGTTTTTAGATACGGGGAAAATACCGTTTTGGAATTTATTTAGATTTTTTTAATTTCTTAGTTTTAGATTTTTTTGCTATGGGTAAAATTATCACTTGAACTAAATCGCCATCATTCAAATCAAGTGCATTACGTTCAGCTTCGGGAATTGAGATTCTGCCATTACTGCTGATGGTGGTTTTGTATGCACCCCAATTCATAAAAGATGGAAGCATCTGTCCGATGTTAAACATAGTATCCATACTTTTTGTTTGCATGGAGGACATATTGTCCATGATGTTAGATTGAGTTTGTATAGTTTTTTCAGAAACATCTCTTAGAGTGTCTAACGGATTAAATGTTTGATTTGATTGATTTGTCATTAGATTACCAAAATTTTTCATAAATTCAGTTTGTGCTTGACCGCTTTTCTGTATCCAGTTTTTAAACATTGTAGTTGGATCATATTGGTTATTGTTACCACTCATTACCAAATAATTCAGTAAATGTAATTTAAGTCCTTTTATCAACTATTCAAAAATTTTAGCACCTGGGAAGCAAATAGTTTAGGTTCTTGAACATATGGGGTATGACCGCATTTATTCATCTCATAGAACTCACAATTATCAATAGATGAAACAAACTCTTTTGCAAAAGTGATGGGAATTACAGGATCGTCCGCACCCCAAATAATCAATGTAGGGGAAGAAATATTTTCAAGTTTTTTTGTAATCACTTCACAATTTTTTAATCCCAGCAAGGTCGACATAAATGCAAATTTAGCATTAGGTAATTTCATCCTTGAAACAAACCCCTTGATTATTTCCAAGGGGATTTTTTTACCAGAACCATCCATTATTTCAAATGCATTTTTTGCACTATGTTCATTTGGATATAATGCAGCCATAATGTATGCATCAAGAGCAAAAGTAGATTGTTTCATTATTCCCGAAGGGGACACTAAAATTAATTTTTCAACAGACTGAGAATGAGATGAAGTGTATTCTGCAGCAATTTGTCCACCGAGAGAAGATCCGATAATACTGGTTTCTTTTATGTCCAAAGAATCTAAGAATTTTTCTAAAAAATTTGAAAAATAATCTATGGTATAATCTGTTACAGGTTTATCACTATGACCAAATCCCACCAAATCAGGTACCACAACATGAAAATCAATTGCAAAAAGGGGCAAAACATATTGCCATCGTTCTGATGAAGCACCTAATCCATGAACAAGTACAAGTGTTTTTTTAGAGGAGCCTGATTCAAAATAACGAATTTTATTTCCGTCAATATTGATAAATTTTTCTTTCAATGTTGTAGATTCAATTAGTTTACTAGATAAGTTATTGTCTTGATTTTCTCAAATTATGACTATTTTTCTAATTCTTTTTAGATTTTTTTTATTTTATATTCTTAAATTTTTGAGAAACTTTCTTTCAGGTTTATCATATCTAAACTGTTTAGCCATTTGCTGATTATACTATTGTATTAATTAAAAAAATTATGATATAATTTATCAATAATAACAAGTTTCTATCAAATCATTCATAGCATTACTACTGATCAATCGTTCATCTCTTTTAAATGCAAATTTGCTTTACTATAACTATGAATGATAACGATAACTCCGCAACCTGGGAAGACGCAATGGGCTCATCCTGGTTAATATCTGAAGAATAATTGAACAATTTTGGTTAACCCTGTTCATGTTTGGATTAACTTTGATGCCCAATTACAAACTTCATTTCTAATTTTAAATTATTTTCATCTATGAGTTGTTTATCGAAAGTACCCATTAGTTATTATGCAAATTCACTCTAATGCTGATAACCGGTCATGGTGATGCGAAGAACAGTCGTCATCATGGTGTGCCTTTGCCTCTTCTCATTACTTTCATGCTCTCTTCTAAAGTCAAATTTATCAATTTTTAAAAAATCACATTTATTATTTTAGCCCTTAGAAATAATTGCAACTTAAACAATGGTAAGATGTTAACTTGACAAGTAAGTAGTACTCATCAAGCCAACAATGGACAGTAATCTTAAAGGAATAAAAATCATTTGAGTAAAATCATGACCCTGAATTATTTTATTGTGGTTTTGAATTTCATACCATGACTTTCTACAGGCATGTTTTTCATAAAACTTTATTTTATGAATAATTAAATTTGATGATGTATCATGGGTGACTATGTTGATGGTTGAACACACTAAAGAATGCAAATATCGAGTCGATAATGATTTACCGCATACAAATTGCTATTGCAAATGTCATAAAATTATAATGATGGAATCTACAAAAATGGAATCAAGGACTTTCTGATTCTTTTTCAGGCTCAAAATTATCTACAATTTCTGTTACTGTTTTAATAATGGCATCTTTGATTTGCTCTTGCTTCATTCCCGATTTGCTCATAAGTTTCATTTGATCCATTAATGCAAAATGCATGCGACCTTGCAAGTAATCTACAATCCCAAAACCCTTTTTTGGAAATTCGGTGACAAACAGTTCATGATCAGGTGACTCTTTGGATGCTTCTGCCATAATAGAAATTACAAAAATGATATTATGTATTTTACCAACTTTGCAAATATGTTGAATAATTTTGTGCCTAGCATTGTCCTAATTTCAGGTCCGGTATGTCTGAATAATTACTAGCATCTGGAATTGTGGACGATAATGACAATATGATGTTGCTACATGCTGAGCATCTTGGAACAATTTCTTACAAATTAAAAAATCTTTTTACGATGCAGAGTATTGAAAAAAATGAAACTTGTCTGATTTTAAATTTATTCCAAATGAAGAACAATTTCAAAATTCAAACGTTTGCAAATTTATGAAAAAGCATGACATATCATCATTAGATGAATTGTGTATAAAGTCAAAAAATAATTTGGAATGGTTTTGGGAATCCGTGGATGAGGACATTGGAATAATATGGGATAAACCATACACAAAAACACTAGATACTTCAAATGGAATTGCTTGGTCTAAATGGTTTGTCAACGGTAAAACCAATCTGTACAAATCATCTGTTGAAAAATTCACAAAAACATTTCCAGAAAAAATTGCATATAATTTCATATCTGAAGATGGCATCGAAACAAAATTATCTTATCTAGAATTAAATTCAAAAGTTTCAAAACTTGCAAATGGATTAAAATCATTAGGAGTAAAAAAAGGCGACGTAATTGCAATTTATTTGCCCATGGTGGAGGAGGCAATTGTATCCATACTTGCAGCAGCTAAGATTGGAGCAATTCAAACAATTATTTTTTCAGGATACAGCTCAGAATCACTCCAAATAAGATTGCAGGATTGCCATGCAAAAATTCTGCTAACTTCTGACGGGTTTCATAGAAAAGGAAAACCCGTGTCACAAAAAACAACTGTGGAAACTGCCACCGAAAATACTGATATTGAAAAAATAATCGTGGTTTCGTACAAAGGAATTGATCAATATCAGAAATCAGAAAAAATTCAATTTTATGATGCTCTGGTATCTGATCAAAGTGATTCTTGCGACACTGAAATTATGGATTCCGAGGATCCCCTGTTCATTTTGTATACCTCTGGAACCACTGGAAAACCTAAAGGAGTTATTCACACACATGGCGGTTTTTCTGTTTTTGCAGGCCAC
>JACNFV010000068.1 GCA_014384445.1 Candidatus Nitrosopumilus sp.
AAAAGGTTATTTCATTCAAAAGATGGAAGGCTGTCCTTAAACATTTTTTTTCTTTCTTAACAAATAGTTTTTAGGTAAAAATAACATAGAAACTCTATGGATGAACAAAAATATGCAAAATGGACAGTTGAAGGCGACAAGAAAACAAAATGGAATTGTGGATGTTGTCAGACAGCAGATAATTATTTTAAATTTTGTAACACACACAACAAAATTTTACAAAAAGCAATTCAAGATAAAATAGATGATTTAGATATGACGTTAGTAATTGAAGGAAAGAAATAGAACACATCAAGTATTGCAAGAAACAATACATCATAATATTTGTCAAGTAACATGACAATAAAATTTCAGCATGAACGGGCAAATCAATAATCCATCAATAATTATAGGATGTTCAAATTCTTAAAATTATAAATCAAAAAGATGGAGTTTTACTTCTTTTTACATAGGGTGAAAAAGTTTTACCGCGAAGTCCTTGCCGGACTAATTTATTGAATCTCTTTCCATGAGCAAGATAAGGAAATCTCATATGAATCAATTCGTGAACAATGGTATTTTCAAGGATTTTTTCATCAGGAATTTTTCTAACATTGATAAAAACTAAATTATGCTGAAGATAGGATACTCCATAATATTTGTAAGCAGATGTACGTCTACCTTCAGTCATAGCCTTAGGAGCATCAAGTACTTCTTTAGTTGCTAACAAAATCACAGGTTCAGAAATTGAAAACCTTTGCGAGTAAACTCCAACTTTCTCTAAAATTTTTAATTTAAGTTCAGGATCAAGTTTCATAATTATTTATGAAATAATTCACGTTTAGGTTTAAATGTCAATTGTTGTAAGATGTTTAGTTGATTTTGATTCTACAAAATGAGTAATAAAAGGGTCAGAAGTTATGTGGGGTAATCATCAATCATACAGCCACCGTCTCATCACATCCCAATTACTTCATTAAATCAAGTAATGCTTGTGCTTTATTTCTAATTTCTGTAGTAATCTGTACTAAAACTAGTCCTTTATTGGGTTGACCATACAAAATAACTGAATTTTCTGGAGCATGTATACAAACAGGCAATACAAGTAAATCTTCTTCGCCATTCACAGTTAATCGAATAGGAGAATTCATAGTAAATGCTTTTTTAATTATTTCAATACTTTCCAAAGTAATTTCAGCTGCAGGATTATCAATCTTTAATTCAAATGCATTTCCAAGTTTGATTATATCTCGTTTTATTCTTTTTTCTAAACCATCAATAATTTGTAATGATGGAATTAAATCAAAATCAATCATTTTCTCAGTAGTTCTATCTCCAACCGTAATTATGAAAGAATCATCTGAAAGATATTTCTGAACATTTGTTTTATCATCTTGGCCAATTGGCAATAATATTCCCAAAGGAATTTTCAATTGATCTCTTAAAGAATCAGGTAATTTCACAGGAATCGCAATTAAGTGGAGGTGGTGTTAGGAGATGCTTCACCAGATGCTTCAGATTCCATCTCAGCTTGTAAGTTAGATGCGATAATACTACATTGGGCTGCAACATTTTTTGCACTTACTCTAAAAGCAGTAGCACTAGGAGAGTCAACATCAGTAATCATGATAGGCTTTCCCAAATCAGAACCAGACATAATTCCATAATTTAATGGAATTTCACCTAAAAATGGTATCTTAAATTGTTCACTAATTTTCTTTGCTCCACCATCACCAAAGATGTAATGTTTGTCATCACAGTTTGGACATATAAAATGACTCATGTTTTCAACAACTCCAATAATAGGAACATTCAATTTTTCAAACATGGAAACTGCCTTGACTGCAACATTACTTGCAACATCTTGCGGAGTTGTAATTACAAGAATACCAGTAATAGGAATTGTTTGTGCAAGAGTTAACGGTATGTCACCAGTACCTGGCGGAAGATCAACTATCAGATAATCTAATTCAGACCAATTAGTATCAACTAAAAATTGTTTTAAAATTCCAGAAATAATTGGACCACGGTAAATTGCGGCTTGATTAGATTGGTCTGCAAAAAAACCAAATGAAACAACCTTTAATCCATTAGAATCAGCAGGTTGAAGTTTATTATCTTCAACTTCCATAGAACCATCTTTCATCCCCAACATCAAAGGAATACTTGGACCATAGATATCTGCGTCAAGTAAACCAACCTTAGCTCCGGTTTGAGATAAAGCTAATGCTAAATTTAATGAAACAGTGGATTTACCAACTCCCCCCTTTCCACTAGCAACACCAATGATATTTTTGACAGTTGCCATTTGAGTATCAGCCTCAAGTGAACGTCCTTCCATTACTTTTGCAGTTACGTTCAAATCAAAATTCTTTAAATCAGAGAGTTCAGCAATTGCTTTTCTCACATCGTCTTCAATCTCTACATTGAAAGGACATGCAGGAGTAGTTAATTCTAAAGTAAATTTAAGATCACCATCATTAAGTTCTAAATTTTTTATCATGCCCATGGAAACAATGTCTTTTTTTAAATCAGGATCAATGACAGTGCTAAGTTTTTCTAAAACTTGATCTATTCCAACCATAACATAAAAAAGTCAAGATACAATATTTAAAGATAAGTTACACATACAAAAAAATTGGGTTTTATTTGAAAAACAGTCAAAATCTTTAGAAATTCAAGATAATTCACCCAAAGATTCATAAATTCAAATTTATGCAAAATTAATAGTGTTTTCTATATCCACCCTAGTTGATGTTGTTAGGATTCCTCCACGATTATTTGGAACCACACTCAAAAAGGCAGCAAGAGATATTCTCAAAGAAAAGTATGAGAGTATGATTAATGCAGAATTAGGTTACATTATCATGATTTTAGATGCCAAAGTAGATGAAATGGGAAAAATGATCGCAGGAGATGGAGGAACATTCCATAAAGTACAATTTGAGGCATTAACATTTTATCCAAAATTACAAGAAATAGTTCAAGGAGAAATTGTAGATATTACAGACTTTGGAGCATTTGTAAGAATAGGTCCAACTGATGCATTACTCCACTTATCACAAGTTATGGATGATTATCTTAAGAGTGACGTAAAATCTGGAATGATTTTAGCTAACCAGAGTGGAAGAACATTAAAAGTAGGTTCAACACTTCGTGCAAGAATTACTGCAGTATCACTCGGAAAAGCAGCTGCAATGGGTAAAATCGGTATTACTTGTAGACAGCCATTCCTTGGTGCAGACGAATGGATTGCTGAAGAAATTAAAAAAGCTGATGGTTCAGGTGAACCAGCAAAAGTAGAGGCAAGTTAAGATGGCACGAGAAATGGCATGCAGAAAATGTAAACACGTGACAACAGAAAAAGTTTGTCCAGCTTGTAAGTCATCAGATTTAACACCAGATTGGAGCGGAGTTGTACTAATTGTTGATCCTTCAAATTCAAAAATTGCAGATACATTAAAAATTACATCTAGCGGCAAATATGCAATTAAAGTAACATAGAAAAATCCTAAATCTTTAAAATCAAATTAATATTTAATTATAATATTGTCATTTAATCCTAAAAAACAATTAGTACAATTTCTTGCCGAAGATATAGGCAAAGGGGACATTACAAGTGCATTATTAGAAAAAAAGAAAATATCTGTAAAAATAATTTCAAGAGAAAAAGCAATCATTGCAGGAGCAGCATATGCAAAAGAGATTTTCAAATTAAAAGGATGTAAAGCAAAAATTATAATCAAAGATGGATCAAAGATAAGACCAAATCAAACCATAATGACAGTGACAGGAGATGCAGATAAAATTCTAACATGTGAAAGAACGGCATTAAACATCATAACAAGAATGAGCGGCATTGCAACACAAACAAACGAACTTGTAAAAAAAATTCCAAATAAAACAAAATTATATGCAACAAGGAAAACAGCTCCAGGACTAAGATATTTTGATAAAGAAGCTGTAGAAATAGGAGGAGGTAAAAAACACAGATTACGATTAGACGAAATGGTAATGATCAAAGATAATCACATAGCGGTGGAAAATTCAATAGCATCATTAATAAAAAAAGCAAAAAAAAAATATAAAAAATTTGAAGTTGAAGTGGAAAATACAAAAGATGCAGTTCTTGCAGCAAATGAAGGCGCATCAATAATTATGTTGGATAACTTTACACCATCTCAGATTAAAAAAACAATAGTAATTCTCAAAGATAAAAAATTACGAGATAAAGTGTTACTAGAAGCATCAGGAGGAATTAATTCTAAAAATATATCAGCGTATGGTAAAACAGGAGTAGACATCATATCAATTGGAAGTGTAACTAATTCAGTTAAAGGAATTGACGTTAGTTTAGAAGTTTAACTTAGATAGTAAATCAGGTACAGATTTATTTTTTGGATCAAGGACTTGAATTTTCTTACAGCAATCAATTGCAAGTTGATTTTCCTGTAATTTTTGATGTGAATATGCCTTCAAAAGTAAAACCTCAACATCAGAATCTCCAGTCTCAAGAGCCCTGTTAAAAAAAGAAATTGCATCATGATAATTGTTTTTTAGATAATGTATCCCGCCAAGAGTAAACAAAACATCATGATTGTAAGGAACTTTTTCTAGGTAATCTAATCCCAATTTCAAGGCTTCAGGATATTTTTTTGATTTCACAAGTTTTTTAAATTTTTTAAATTTTTCAGCATTTATTTTTAATTGAGGATCTCTAGCAATTCGGTTAAACAATCCAACCAAAATAATCACATGTTAACTAATTTCAAGCATTCGATTAATTGCTAAACGAGCCTTATCTGCGATTTTCTTTGGAACAGTAATAACATTTTTCTCATGTACTAAGGCATCGTATACTTTTTCAAGAGTAATCATTTTCATATACTCACATTCAGCTTTTTCTGATGCAGGAATGAATGTTTTATCAGGGTTATCTTTTTTCATTTTATACAATATTCCAGTTTCAGTTGCAACAACAAAATTTTTCGATTTAGATGCACTAGCATAATTTAACATCCCTTCAGTTGAAAGAATTGAAACTTTATTATTTTCATAACTACCATCAGCAACATCATACATCATAGGTGTTGTACAACTACATTCAGGATGAATAAGAAACTCAGTATCATGCATTGAATCTAATTTTTTTGTGACATCTTCAGGAGTAATTCCGGCATGTACATGGCATTCACCTGCCCAAATATGCATATTGTTTCTTCCAGTCATTTTTGCAACATAAGAACCAAGAAACATGTCAGGTAAGAATAAAATTTCCTTGTCTTTAGGAATTGCGTTTACAACATTTACAGCATTTGATGAAGTGCAGCAATAATCAAGTTCAGATTTGATTTCAGCAGTTGTATTTACATATCCAACAGAAATAGCATCAGGGTGTTGTTTTTTCCAATTACGTAACTCATCAGCAGTGATTGAATCAGATAAAGAACAACCAGCTTCTAAAGCAGGGAGCAGTACCCGTTTCTCAGGACTGATAATGGCAGCTGTTTCAGCCATAAAATGAACACCGCAAAACAGAATTGTTTTTTGATGAACTGTTGCAGCCAGTTTTGATAATCCTAGGGAATCACCAGTAAAATCAGCCACATCCTGCACATCAGGAATTTCATAATTATGAGCCAAAATTACAACATCCTTTTCTTTTTTAAGTCGCATAATCTCATTTTTTAAAAATGAAGTATCCTGAACCAACATAATTCATCAAAAATTGAACTGATGAAGATTTAAAGAATATGAAATAGTCCAGAATTTTCCAAAAAGTCCGTAAAGGTGGCAAGTTTTGCCATATCAAGTACCAATTTGAATATCATCTGAGCAATATTGCCTCAACGTTTCAATTGCAGATAAAATAGCTAATCTGCTAGTTTTAGGATTTTCAGGATCAGGCATATTTTCAATAGTAAATGTCATTTTTCCTGATTTTCCGATGGCTTCAATGTGATGAGTATTTTTGTCAGTATTTGGATCTGCAATAATTTTTACATTTGTTTTATCACTGCCGATTCCAGATAAAGATACAAGTGCAGCCACATTGATGTTTGCAGGAAATAAAGAAACAGCATCACGAGCATTGCCTTCAAAAATAATTGTCGAAGAGTCAATAGAATCTAAATCAATATTAGAATTTTCAAAAAACTTTGCACCCTTTAACGAGCGAGGGTGTTTTGTAGTGGTAATGGAAACAGATTCTAATTCATCTTTAACTGATTTAATTCCATCCAAGCCAGCAATGGCACCAGAAGGAAGATAAATTGTTTTTTTGAAATGATCACATGCATCGTACAGAATATCATAAATTGATTCATCCAGTAATGCACCAACACTCATAATCATAAAATCACGTTTATTTTGTAAAATACTCAATCCATCATCCCTTACAGCATTTTGAGAAGCTGCCTCAACTACAATATTAACGGAATGAGAAGATAGTAGATGAGAATTCTCAACAATTTCAGGTTTGTTATTTAATTTTGAAACAAGTAAACTTGAAGCATCTTTAGAATCATCGTAAACATGAGTTAAAACTCCAGGAATTTTACCAGTGTCAATTGCAAGTGCAATTTGAGTACCGATTACACCACATCCCAATAAACCAATTTTTTTCAAGTAACTATATTAGAAAAGATCTCTTAATTAATTCTAGTCTAAAAGTAGGCAAAAATCAACAGATTTTAAAAATAGTGTTTAGACATAATGACATTATAATGGTTGAAAAACTTTTTTTTGATATGACCAATGTGAAAAAAATAAAACATTTCATAAAATGTACATTTTGCGGTAAATGTGATAATGTAGAATATCTAGCTGGTCTAGAATGGTTCTGCAACAAGAGATGTCATTACAATCATAGGCATAAAGACAATTCATGATTTATACGAAACTAAATAATTACGGTAATTAGTTTACTATTTCAAAAAACAGTAAATTAACGTCTAGGTAGATTCTCACGGTGTGCCTAGACAATTTTAATTTCTATTAAAATAGATTGTAAATATGCAGATATTTTTAGAACTTAACACCACCTAAAAATTTTATGCAATTACAAAAACTCTCAAGCTATTTAAAATAAAAAATAGAAATAATCATAGAAGTGACAGTAAATAAAAAAATAGTTTTAGGATTAGGATTTTTTTTAATATGCTCTTTTATTCTTCCCATTAATGCAGATGTAGAGTCTCCAAGAAAACAGATGAAAACGGGAATTTCAGCAGAGGAAGTTATTTGTAGAAATGGGTTAGAGTTAGTTATTCGTACAAATGGAATTCCATCTTGTGTAAAACCAGAAACAGTTGACATAATGCAAGAGAGAGGCATGTTAATCAATACCAAATTTTCAACATCAGATTCTCAGATAGTAACAGACGCTAAGATAGTAGCAATACCTGCATCAAGTATGTCCATAGTAAATTTCTACATTACAGATAATGATTTGAATGTGTCACATAGAGGTGTAGAAGTGATATCTACCAAAGGACTTTTCGAATTCACAGTTAATGGAATTCCAATTGAAGGTCCTGAAAAAATGATTGAGACAGGATATGACACAGGTCAATTTTATTTAAAATTAGAATTACCTGAAACAGTTAATGGTAAACAACTAAGCC
>JACNFV010000132.1 GCA_014384445.1 Candidatus Nitrosopumilus sp.
GAGGGTTACTCCCAGCACACATATTTTTTATATTATTTTTTTTATATTATTTTTTTTATATTATTTTTTTTATATTATTTTTTTTATATTATTTTTTTTATATTATTTTTTTTATATTATTTTTTTTATATTATTTTAAAATTAAATGATAGAATTGATAAAATCTTAACTCATTTCACGAACTTGTTCTTTACAAATATCTGCATTGCATTGACAAGTTGCATCACATAAACATGAACCATGCATCTCACAATCACACTCAGTTCCAATTTCTACAGATGCAGCACAACCGCATGCAGCGTCTTCGCCAGAAGAAGGCATTGTTTGTTCAGGAGTAGTTTCTTGTGGAACAGTATCTTGTGGAAGGCTTTCTTTCTGTGTATCCTCATAAACACTTCTTGTTTGTGCATAATCAGTATCATCTTTCAAATGGGCCTCACCTCTATTGGTTTGATATCCACCAGAAGATGCACTTGTTTGATATCCAACAAGATTGTTAGGGTCAATGCCTTGTTGTCCTTGTGCTTGATTTTTCATGGATCTGCTACTGACAATAAAGAATCCAATACCGCCAACAGCTGCCAATCCAGCCATGCCATAGATGATCATAATTGGAAAACCACCAGTGGATGTTGTCATGTAATCATCAGGAGGAGTTGGAGTAACACCAATAATTTCAACACCATCCAAAATATCTAAAGCACCAAATCCAATTGAAGACAAGTTTGCAGTATCAGTGGATTGAACACTTCGGATACTATAAGTTTCATCTGCCATTACTTCAGCTTCGTAAATACGTTCAACTTGTCTGCCTTCTCTAATACTACTTTCACCCATAGTCCAACTAGATACAACAAATCCTGCAATTGAAGAATCTAATCCAAATGTATTAGCATCTGCATTAATTCCAGTTGGGTCAAACAAGAAATGCCAATTAGTTAATGGTTGCTCTAAAATAAAATCAGCGTTAATTAATTCTCGGTTAAGAACAGATTCAGCCTCAGTTCCTACAAACGTATTATAGAGAATTGGTTCTTCAGTTTCAAGAACACCAAGTGGAATGTTCATTTCAATTCCGTCAATCGTAATTGGGGATGTAGTTGTTAGTCCTCTCCATCCCAAATCAACTAATTTCTTTTGTGAGTCTTCTGTAATAATATAATCAGTTATAGTTCCCTCTAAAACTACACGGTAATCAATAGATGTTTGAATACTTCTACCTTTTAGTTGAAATTCATATATTACATTCAAGTCAGAAATTCTTGCTTGACTTCCATCAGATTGAATTCCACTGTTTAGATCATCCATCAATTCTTGAACTCCAGGGTTTGTAGAGTCAGCAGTTCCAGATACAGTCCATTGACTTGTACTTAATGCATCAAACAAAACACCGCCGTTTGGATATTCAATAAAGACAGTTTTGAGGTAACTCATCTTAAATGGAGATTCAGCATTATTTGGATTAATTGTAGTAGCTAATTGTGCACCAAAAGCAGGAGCACTTGTACCAATAACAATAAGACCAGCAAGTAAAATAGTTAAGATCATAGCCTTGGCCACGAGTAAAATCCTCCAAATAACCGTAATAAACTTATGCTAATTTCTAAGGTAAATGCTAATTTAACGAAATAAGGATCTTGTAAAAAGTAATATGGAGTAACGGATATAGTATAACTGTTCTAGGGATATGATATGATTACAGTATTAGCAGGAGGTACGGGTTCCGTCAAATTGGTACGGGGTTTGGTTGCACAACATGATAAAGTAAACGTCATTACAAATGTTGGAGATAATTATTGGTTATACGGACTATACGTATGCCCAGACATTGATACAATAATTTACGGTTTAGCAGATCTACTTGATCAAGACAAGGGATGGGGAATTAAAAAAGATACATTCAACTTTTTACGTCAAATGGAAGTGTTCGGTGAAGAGACTTGGTTTGGTGTTGGAGATAGAGATGCAGCTACACATTTGATTAGAACAAATATGTTGAAAAATGGGAAAAATCTTAGTGACATTACAAAATGGATGTGTAAAAAATTTGCAGTTACTGCAAACATAATTCCAGTTACAGATAACACTGTAGAGACAAGAATTACTACAAACAAAGGAGAATTACATTTACAAGAATATTGGGTAAAACATAGAGGAATGGATCCTGTAGAAGGAATTCAATATATCGGATCAGATAAAGCAAGACCAAATCCCGAAGCCATAAATGCGATACATGATGCAGACATGGTCATACTAGCACCAGGAAACCCACTAACATCAATTGGTCCAATGTTACAAATTAAAGGAATTAGAAAAGAATTATCAAAAATTAAGAAAAGAGTTGTTGCAGTAAGTCCATTAATCGGAGATAACTCAATTAGCGGTCCTGCAGCAAAATACATGCAAGCAGCAGGAATAGAATCAAACGCATACGGGTTAGCAAAAATGTATTCAGATGTATGCTCAAATGTCATTGTAGACACAAAAGACAAAGCGCTAGTTAGTAAAATTCAAGACTTGGATATGAAAGCATACGATACAAAAATTACTATGAAGAATAAATTGGCAGAAGACGCATTAGCAAATTTCATTTTAAAACAAGTACACGTTTAATTTGAAAACAGCAGCAGTTATCCCAGTAAAAACATTCTCAAATGCAAAAACACGTTTACAATTACCTTCAGAAAAAATTGAAGAATTATGCAAAGTAATGTTAGAAGAAATATTGCAAGTTTTGTCAAAATCACCTAAAATTGAAAAAATAATCATAGTAACAAAAGAAAAAAAAGCCATAGAAATTGCTAAAAAATTTAACGCAGTAATAATAATTGATGAAAAAGAAGAGAGCGTAAATCAAGCAGTGTCTCTAGCTGAAGAATACCTATTAGAAAATAATTTTGTCGCATCAATGGTATTTCCTCAAGATATACCAGGCATCAAAACACAAGACATTGATTTTATGTTAAATTACAAAACACATCCAAATTTTGCAATAATAGTTCCATCACGTAAATTTGATGGAACAAATGCACTTGTAAGAATGCCAGTAAATTTAATGGAGACACATTATGATAATGACAGCTATAGAAATCATATGTCTACAGCAAAGGAGCACACACGTAATGTTGCAATGGTATTTGTTAAACGAATAATGTTGGACATTGACGATAAAGAAGATTTGGAGTTGTTTTTAGAACAAAATGAAAAACCAGATCTTGTAGAAAAAATTAGAAAGATTCTAAATTAAAGATGACCATTTTTGGATTAGTTAGATGAATAGTATCAACGATTCGTAAGTATTTTTCCAGACTAATTCAAAGTTCAGCCCACTTGAACTCAAGTCGTGTTTAGGGATTGAAAATGATGCAGATGTGTATGAAATCAGATTTTTGAGAAAAAGTGTTCAAGGGTGTTTTCAAATTGGTTATTTAGTTTTTGAAGATGAGTTGTATCTACTGAAAGAGTTTCTTCATTAAACCAAGGTTTTGATAAATACAAATCTCTATTCATCTCAACTTGAATCCAAGGAAATGGATTATTCCCGTATGTTCTAGTAATGTGTCCTCCATGAAATGGATTGTTTAAAGAAATTTCTTGTCTGCCAATAGAATAAGACTCTGAAATAGAATCAGCTAAAAGTTCCAACATCTCTTGTGATGATGTTTGTCCATCATTGTTTGATATGCAAAACAGTGGCCTTTTTGAATTATTTTTATCTGGAGAAAAATACGGAGCAGTAGAGGCCATTGAATGGCAATCTAAACATAATTTTAAATCTAATTCATCAATACTTTTTTGAATTGCTTGATGGTATGGACGATAGTATAATTCTATAAGCATTGTTTTAAGTGAATCATCTGGTTCTTTTCCATTTGCATAGATTGGTTTGTCATAACAGGTTTTACTTTTGATTAATCCATCAGGGTTATCGGGAGGCATGTCTTGTAAAGAGCGATTAAGATCTACAAATGCTCGTGCAATATCTGTTTTAATTACACGTTGAACTTTATCGCCTAAATCATAGAGTTCTACTACAAAAGGATCAGAATCATCAAACAGATCCTTGTTTGTTATAGATAAATGTCCTTCAAGTTCTGAAGGTTGTCGTATTCCTCCATGTGGAATTGATAATAAAATAGGAAGTTTGTTCATTCTAATCCTTCTGCTGTTCCATCACGTCGTACTTCAGCAACTCCCTGAAAGCCTTCAGCAGTTTGGCATTTCATTATTGCATGAATTGCACCATGATAAAATGAGTATCTATCCTTAACAGAAATATTGTATCCCATTTCTTTAAGATATTCAATAATTTCAGTACGAAATCCTCCATCTTCAATGCTTACCGTGCCATTGATTGAACAATGGAATCTAGGCTTTTCTATTGCCTGGCTCATAGGCAAATCACCATCAATTATTCTTGAGAGGAATTGGGTCACTGTAGAGAATATTCTTTGGCTACCTGGACTTCCAAGCACCATCCAAAGTTTTGAATTATTAAAAATTAAGGCTGGAGATACTGAAGTCCATGGAATAGAATTAGGTCTAATGTAGAAGGGATGATTTGGATTTGTAAATTCAAATGCAGACATGTAATTGTTGTATAGAAATCCCAAACCATCAGCTGCTGCTTTTGAACCATAAGCAAGTTCTACTGACTGAGTTATTCCTACTGCATTTCCTTCATCATCCATAGTTGAAAGATGCGTGGTATCCTCACCACCAAAATCAGGATCAATCATAGGTAAAGTAACATCCATTGAATTGTGAATGGATTGGGCCATCTGTTTTGCAAATGATCTTTGAAGATGAACCTTCTCTTCAATTTGATCATAGGTATGTCGATTAAACGGTCGTTGTACTCTATGTAAGAATGCCTTTCGAAAAGTCTCTGCAACAAAATGATACGAACTTGGTTTTGAGCTACGTAAAAACTTTGAAGGAAGATGGTTTAGCATCATGAGTGTAAGCAATAATGTTCTTCCAGCAGCAGGAGGAGGCAAAGTGACTACGGATACATGTCTATACTTTCTACTGATGGGTTTTCGAACAAGTGGTTCAGGGATGTATGCCAAATCTTCATCTTGAATTAATCCTTGATTGTTTTTCATATCTTGAACAATTTTTTTAGCAATTTCACCCTGATAGAAAACACGATATCCAAATTCTGAAATTGATGCAAGTGTATCAGATAAATCTTCTTGAATGAATATATCGCCTACATCGTATGGAACTATACCATCTTTTAGAAAATATTTTGCGCCTGATTTTGATTTGATTGAAAGAAAGTTTTCTAGTTCTCTTTCTTGCAAATCATGTTGAAGTTGAGTAATTTTATATCCTTTTTTAGCAATATTGATTGAAGGTGCAACTATCTTTTGCCATTCTAATCTGCCATATCGTTCATGTAAAAATCCAATTACAGCTAGAGTGCTAGGAACTGTGGTTGCCTTGTATCCAAGACGGCGATTTTTCTTATTTGTGTAAATAGAAGAATGAGCTAATGAGGGAGACCTGCTAGAACCGTCAATTGCATAAGATTTTCCATTAACATGAATAATTCCCATGGATTGTCCACCCAACCCAGAGGCCTGAGGCTCACATACTCCCAAAGCAAGAGCAGTTGCACAAGCAGCATCAATGGCATTTCCACCTTTTTTGAGCATTTCAACTCCTGCCTTTGTAGCATTAGGAAATGCTGATGAAACCATTCCTTTTTTGGCAACAGAGCATTTCTTGTCTAAAGTTGGAACAAAAGATGATTCTATTTTTTCAATATCCATACTTGATCACTACTAAATTTATTTTTCCACCGCAGATAGTTTATGAATCAACATAGTCAAAAGAAGAGATCTGTCAATCAAACTATCTTTGAGAATATACTCATTAGGAGAACGATATTCTGCACCTAATGGACCTAATCCTTCTAAAGAAGAAATTTCTTGCGGGACATGGCTGATATCAGAAGATATGTCTCTGTGAATTGAATTTATTTTTTGTTCTAATCGAATAGATAGTTCTTCAACAATAGAATACAATTTTTTTGTATTTGTAGATTCTAAATATGGATCTCTACGTACACCTTTAGAAACTTCAAGGTCAATCTTCATGTCTTCTTGTTTTTTTAATATTGATTTTATCTGTCGTTCTAATTCATTTGCATCAGATTTGTTTGCAAATGTAGTGTAAAAAGAAATTGATACGTGATCTGGCGAATTACCATATGATGTTTGTCCGTCAATAGACATAATTCTAATGATACTATCTTTCTTTGAGAGTTTTTTAATTGCAGTAATTTTTTTACACACAACAGGAATTAATTCAGAAATAGTTGGACGTGAAGAATCTGAAATGTTCGACATGTTAATTTTAAATTCATCTCTACCTGATGCTGATGTAACAATTCCACCATCAATCTTTCCCCATTTTAATCCAAGAACATATTTTGCATTTTTAGAATAAGATTCGATGAAAGGTTGTGCATATTGTCCACCCAAACTATCATCCGTAGTTAACAATATACCACAATTAATTTTTCGTAATTTCTTGGAAAATCTTAATGCTTGTAGTGCAGAAAGCATTACTGCTATTCCTCCTTTACTTTCAGCAATTCCTGAACCAAATAATTTAGATTTTTCTTCTCTGAATTGTACATAATCTCTAGAAGCATAAGGAGTATCCAAATGAACAATTAGAAGGACATCATCGGTTTTCCCCTCATGATTTGTGAAATATCGTATATCGCCAATGTCAAATTGATTATGGATATGCTCAGAAAATCCAAGATGAGTTAACCTTTTTGATAACATCATTCCCAATCTATTGATATTTTCAACGTTTCTTACACTGGTGTTAACTACACACATTTCCTGTAGAAGTGTTATTGTAGTTCTAAGATGACTGCGAAGATAACTTCTTGCAGATACTCTCAATGGCTGACTACGTAAATTTTCAGAAGCATCCATTTGAGGTGCGTGTGATGGAGATTCTCCAAAATATCTGATTGCGGCAACATCAAGAAGTTTGTTGATCAGAGATTCAAAAGTATAACCTACAGTAATTGCTGCATGAACAAATGAACCTTGAACACCCAAACTTGCCATTGAATTTAATTCTAAAATATACATGTTTCCATTTTTATCCATTCTAAAATCAACTCTGCAGAAATCATTAATTCCAAGTTTTTTAAATGCTAAAAGACACAAGCGTTTCATTTCATCTTCTTGTTCTTTAGTTAATTTTGCAGGACAAATTTTGTCTAGAGGTTTTTTTAATTTATCTTCATTTGATTGAATTTTATCAGGATCTCCTTGTAAATCAATTTCTACAATTGGTAAAACTTCAACACTATTTGCATTTCCAATTAATCCAACTGCAAATTCTCTTCCTGGAATAAACTGTTCAACTAAAGCATCTTGACGATATTTTTTAACTTGTTCTTTAACGGCTTCTCTCAAATCATCCCAATTATCAACAACTTTCATTCCCATTGATGTGGATT